>NZ_JBHYGG010000078.1:0-15452 GCF_051859125.1 Gemmata sp. | reverse complement strand
GGGCGGCGGGATCCGCGTTCTGTGGGGGCCCTATTGGGCCGAGCCCGCGCCCCGCGCGCGGGTCAACGTGAACCCGCGCTCGGCGCTCGGGCTCGGACCCGTCCACCACGGTTCCGGCCCAATCGGACTTGGTAGGCCCCCGAGGGAGCCTAAAGAGAGAAGAACTCGGGGGCTCCCCGCTCGCCAGGGCAACCAGTCGTCACTCCGCGAGCGGGATGCGGCCCTCGGGCTCGCGGGGCGAGCCCGGCGCGGTGATCCCCTTGGGCATCGGGGCGGGGGTCGGCACGGTCCGCGGGGCCGCGCCGGAGCCGTTGCCCACCGGCGTCGGCGGCGGGACCGGCACTGGAACCGCGCCGACGCCCGAGGCGACGCCGGTCTTCTTCGCCTTCCAGTCCCGCACGTCGTCCGCCACCACCTCGACGGCCTTGAGGAGCTGCGTGTCGCGGCCCCGCGCCCAGTCGTCGGGGGTGATCTCGACCGCCACGTCGGGGACGACGCCCTGCTTCTCCATGTTCACGCCCTTGTTCGTGAACACGCCGGTCCGCGGGAGCCGGAACGTCGAGCCGTCGATGAGCCGCGTCGAGGTCGTGCCGATCACGAACCCGCCGGTCGCCTGGCCGACCACCTTGCCGAGCCCCAGCGCCCGGAAGGCGTGCGGGAAGATCTCGGCGTCGGAGTACGAGCGGTTGTTCGCCATCACCACCACTGGCTTCGTCCACTTGCGGTCGTAGCTGCGGAGCACGAGCCCCTCGCCGCCGTCCCGCTGGCGGAAGAACGTGTGCTCCTTGCCCGAGAGGTAGTTCAGCACCTGGTCGTGGGTGAACCCGCCGCCGTTGTACCGCACGTCGATGACGACCGCGTCCTTGTCGAAGTGGTCCGAGTACAGGGACCGCACGAACACCTCGAGCCCGGCGTCGTCCATGCTCGGGATGTGGATGTACCCGAGCCGGCCGCCGCTCGCCTGGGCCACCGCGTCGGCGTTCCGCCGCACCCACCGCTCGTACATGAGCTGCGAGACGCGGTCGCGGCTCGCGCCGATCACCTCGACCCGCCGCTTCGCCTTCGGGTCCTTGGGGTCCGAGGTGACGTCGAGCAGCACCCCCTCGCCGGTCTTGTTGTTCAGGAGCCGCGACACGTTCACCGTGCCCGTCAGGTCCACGCGGTCGATGCCCAGGACGACGTCGCCGGGCTTGATGTTCAGCCCGCGCTTGTCGGCCGGGCCGTGCTTGAGCACCTCCGCGACCTTCAGGCCGGGGCCGCGGTGCGCCTCGTCGAAGATCAGCCCGAGGTCGGCGGTCCACTCGTCGGGGGTCGGGAGCTTGCCGCTGATGCCCAGGTGCGAGGCGTTCAGCTCGCCGAGCATGAGGCTCACGAGCGCGTACAGGTCCTCGCGCTGGGCGACGTGGCCGACCAAGGGCTGGAACCGCGAACGCACGCTGTTCCAGTCGGCCCCGTGGTGCTTCGAGTCGTAGAACGAGTCGGACAGCGCCCGCCAGCACTGCACGAACATCTCGGCGAACTCCTCGTCCCGCCGCACGGTCATCTTCGCCTGGAAGCTGACGCGGCTCGGCTCGGTCGCGACGCTCCCGCCCACGAGGCTCGCGAACGTGCCCGGGGCGCGGACCGACCGCAGCTCGCCGGTGCCGTTGAGGAAGTAGATCAGCCCGCTGCTCTTCCGCGACCACCGCATGTACTTCGGGGCCTGGCCCGAGGTCGTGACGCGGGTGACGCTGCTCCCGTTGCTGTTGGCGACCCACAGGTCGTCGCCGCTGTTCGTGTGCCGGAACGCGATCTGCGTGCCGTTGGGCGAGATGGCGACGGCCTCGGCCGCCATGCCCGCGGCGCGGTCCACCCGCAGGTGGATGTCGTCCCAGTCGATCTCGCCGGCGGCCCCGGGGGTGCCCGGCTTCTGGAGGTTCAGCACGCACGGGGCGTACAGCCCGCGGCGCTGGCCGATGAACCCGACCCGGTTGCCGGTCCTGCTCCAGCTCACGTCGGCGTTGTACGTCGCGTACCTTGTGATGTTCTTCGGCGGGGAACTGCCGTCGGTCGGCGCGATGTACAGCTCGCTGGCGAACGACCCGTCCATGCGGGCGAACACGACCATGCTGCCGTCCGGCGACCAGTCGTAGTCGAACACCTGGGTCTCGTTCACCAGCACCTTCTGGTCGGTGCCGTCGGGCTTCATGGTCCACAGCTTGCCGCTGCGGAGGAACGCGATGCGGTCCCCCTTCGGGCTGAACGTCGGGCCGAGCTCCCCCTCGGGCGAGGTGGTGAGCCGCTTCACCTTGAACTTGTGCGCCCTGGTGAACTCGGAGTGCTCGGGGTCGTCGGCCTCGAGCAGGTAGACCTCCTCGTGCCCGGTGCGGTCGGAGAGGAACACGACGCTCTTGCCGTCCGGGCTGAAGCTCGCGGCGTGGTCGAACGCGGGCGACTCGGTGAGGCGGGTGGCCTTGCCGCCGTCGGGCAACTTCACGAGGAACAGTTCGCCCTGCACGGCGACGACCGCGGCGGTCTCCTCGGGGTGGAGCGCGAACTCGGTCGCGTCGCGGGTGAACGTGACGCTCCGCTCGGTGTTCGACTTGTCGTCGGCGTTCACCTCGATGGCGAGCTTCCGCGGGGCGGAGCCGAGCCGGGTGCCGACGACCCACAGGTCGGCCCCGCACTCGTACACGATCCACTCGCCGTTGGCGCTGACCCGCGCCCGGCGGACCGTGTCGTCGTCGTGGGTGGTGAGCCGCAGGTACCCGCCCTCGGCGGCCCCGCCCGGCCCGAGGTTCTGCGCGACGACGTTGGCGCACCCGGGCTTGCTGCCCTGCTCGGTGACGTAGTACATCTTCCGCCCGTCGGGGGCCCACATGGGCGAGCCGTCCTGCCCGTCGAAGGTGGTGAGCTGCTTCTGCGAGGTGCCGTCGAGGTTGCCGACCCAGATGTCGTCGTTGCTCGACCCGCGGTACCCGCGGCGGTACCACGTCCCCGGCCCGCGGACGAACGCGACGTACCCGCCGACCGGCGCCAGGTGCGCCTCCTTGCCCTCGAACAGCGGGAGCTTCGCCTCGGTGCCGCCCTCGAACGGCACCGTGTAGCAGTTCAGGTTCGCCGGGAACTCGGTGCCCCGCGACGACGAGAACACGACCCCCTTCCCGTCCGGCGTCCACCCGGTGACCATGTCCGGGGCGCTGTCGAACGTGAGCCGGCGGGGCTTGCCGCCGACCGCCGGGGCGACGAACACGTCGTACTGCCCGTGCCGGTTCGAGCTGAACGCGAGCCACTTGCCGTCCGGGCTGAACACCGGGTTGACGTCGTGGGCCTCGTGCATGGTGACCGGCCGGGCGACCCCGCCGATGGCCTCGACGGTCCAGACGTCGCCGAGGTAGCTGAACGCGATGACCTTGCCGTCCGGGGAGATGTCCGGGGTGCGGGCGAACTTGATCGGCTCCTGGGCGCTGGCGGGGGAGGTGGCGAAGAGGGCCAACAGCAGGGCCGCGGCGATGCGGGTGCGGGATCGCATGTGGTGTGTTCCTTCGGTCGGCCCGCTTCACGGACCGTTAACGCAGCTTTCACCTGCAGTTTACCCCGTCGGCACAACGGGTTCAAAAGGGAATGACGCCCGAGAGTCCGTACTTTGACAGGAGATCCGCCCGAAACGGTGCGACCGGCGGGACCGCGTGAGGGTTACGCAGGATGAAGCCGGCAGAACTGTTCCGCTTCTGCCCCCGGTGCGGGGCGGGCCGCGCCGCCGACAACCACGCGCAGAGCCCGCTGCGGTGCGGCGGGTGCGGGCTCGTGTTCTACTTCAACCCGACGGTCGCGGCCGCGGCGTTCGTGTTCGACGCGACCGGCCGCATCCTGCTCATCCGCCGCGAGAAGGACCCGGCGAAGGGGAAGCTCGGGGTGCCCGGCGGGTTCATCGACTTCGGCGAGTCGGCCGAGGACGGGATGCGCCGCGAGGTCCGCGAGGAGGTCGGCCTCGAACTGACCGACGTGCGGTTCCTGGTCTCGTTCCCGAACAACTACTTCTACCGCGAGGTGACGTACCCGGTGGTGGACCTGTACTTCACCGCAACGGCCGTCGCCCCCGAAGCGGCCCGACCGCTCGACGCGGTGGTGAGCGTCGAGTGGCGGCTCCCGACCGAGGTGCCGTCCGAGGAGATCGCGTTCCCGTCGATGGGAGTCGCACTGGGGGCGCTGAGAGCGAAGACTTAAAGACGGTTTATCCACAGATTACGCAGAAGACGCAGATTATAGAGACAAGAAACCGAGGATAGAAGCCCGAGGCTGGTCGGTCACCGGTGGTATGCTGCTCTGTCCTCTGTCCTCTGTCCTCTGTCCTCTGTCCTCTGTCTTGAAATCTGTGTCTTCTGTGTAATCTGTGGATCACTCTCTTACTTCTTCTCCGTCACGCGCTTCTGGGCGAGTACCCAGTCCCAGAACTCCTTCTCCGCGAACGCCGGCGACCACGAGTTGTGCCCGACCTTGGGGTACTCGGTGTACTTCGGCGCGCCGCCGGCCTTCTTCACGGCCTCGACGATGTCGCGCGAGCCGGACGCGGGCACCACGTTGTCGTCGGCCCCGTGGAACGCCCACAGCGCGACGTGGGCGATGTCCTTGGCCCGCGCCGGGTCGCCGGCCCCGCAGATCGGCACGACCGCCGCGAACAGGTCCGGCCGCCGCTGCGCCGCGTCGAGCGCCCCGAACCCGCCCATCGACATGCCGACGACGCTCACGCGGTCCGGGTCGATCGGCAAGTCCTTCACGAGCGAGTCGACGAGCGCCAGCGCGAGCTTGAGCGGCTCGCTCACCTCGGGCGACTTGTAGCTGCCTTTCCCCCACGGCACGTCCACCCACTGCTTGCCGTCCGGGCACTGCGGGACGACGACGAACGCCTTCGCCGCGGCGACCTCGGGCCGGGTCATCGGGCTGGGGTTCTTCTCGTTCCAGAACCACACGAGTTGCTTCTTGTTGTCTTTGCCGCGCTCGCCGGCCCCGTGGAGCATCAGCACGAGCGGGTACTTCTTGCCGGGCTCGACGTCGGCCGGCTTCAGGATGCGGTACGGCAGCGTCTTGCCGCCGGCGGTGAACTCCTTGGCCTCGGGCTCGGCGGCCGCGCCGCACGCGGGGGAGAGGGCAATCGCGGTCATGGCGGTGAGTACCCGAAACATGGAATCTCCCGGCGAGCGGGGGCGTGCGCCCCCGGGTTCTTCAATTGTAACCGTTGACAGGGTTGAGGCGTGTCAGGCGGCCGCGGACCGGTTATCGTCGGCGGCGCGGGCTGTGCGAGGGTCGGACGAGGGCGGCCTCGAGGAGTCGGACGGGTCCTCGTTTTTGTGGATGCACGCCCACGCGGTCGGAGGCGGTGCATCGGGCAGGTCCGGAGGTCGCGTCGGAGCTGTCGCGCCGACAGAATGGGTACGGGCACGGGCGACGACCGGCTACCCCCGTGGACGATTCCCACGACTTTGGACCCTGAACTCGACCGCGGAACACTGAACTCGGTACCCAACCGATCCACCATCACAGGGAGTCATCATGTTCGTTCGCGTCCTGTCCGTTGCGCTGCTCACGGGTCTGGCCGGCACCGATGCCGGCGAGGACAAGAAGCCCGGCAAGCCGAAGGCCGACCCCGAGGGCACGCCGCTCGAACTGACCATCACGGGGAAGACCACGAAGTACACGCTCGACACCGGGAGCCTCACGCCGGCCGAGTTCAAGAAGAAGGTGGAGGCCATCGGCAAGGACGGCGACCTGGGCGGGCCGGTCCCGGCGGCCCCGAAGGTCGACCTGACGGTCGAGGTCAAGAACACCTCGGACAAGCCGGTGAAGGTGTGGTTCAAGGGCGACCCGGTCACGATCACCCTGGGCCTCAAGGGCAAGGGCGCGGTGAACGCGGCCCCGGCGCTCGCGTTCACGACCCAGTTCATCGCCCCCGAGGCGATCGAACTGGCCCCCGGGAAGACCCACGCGTTCCCGGTGAAGGCGCTGACCAGCGGGACCCGCGGCGCGAGCGTCTACTCCTACTGGACCGCGCCGGGCGAGTACGACCTGGTCGCGACCCTGAAGACCGGGATAACCCCGGCCCCGAAGGGCGCGATGGACTTCGACGGGTTCGGCGTGGTGACCGTCACCAGCGCCCCGCTCAAGCTCACGGTGGAAGAGAAGAAGTGAGCCGCAACCGGCGGGCCGCCACGGAGGACAGTCCCGACCCGACACTTGCCCTTCGAGCATTCTGAGCACGGCGGTCGCCCGAGGCCCGGCGTGTCGGGGTCGGCGATGATCGCCGCGAGCAGCGCGTCTCCGTCGGTCATGTCGGTGCCCGGGCGGGTGGGTCAGTCGCGGTCGACCACGAGGCGGTCGCCGAACCGCACCCGCAGCGCCGCGAACCACGACGACGCGGGGTCGCCCTCCAGGTGCAGCTCTTCGAGGTGCTCCAGGTGCGGCGACTCGGCGAGTTCGCGGGCGGCGATCGTGGTGAGCGTGAACAGCGAGAACTGGAGCCGGCGGAGCTGCCGGGCCTGCTCGCACCGGGCGATCGCCACGAACGCCGGCGTGCTCTCGTACCCCCACGAGCCGATGCCGGCCATCGGGTCCTCTTGCAGTTCCAGCTCGACCCACCCGGGGTTCCACGGCCGGCTCGCGAGGTCGCGGACCAGCGAGTTGCCCATGCGGTCGAGGCACACGCTCCGCAGCCCCGGCAGGTGCGCGAACGACTCGTACCGCTCCAGGAACAGGTCGCCGGGGGCGATCACGATCTCGGGGAACCCGCGGCGGAACTCCCACGTCACGAACGGGTACCGCGGGAGCCCGGCGAGCCACTGCGTGCGGTTCCGCTCCTCCAGTTCGCTGACGAGGTACTCGGCCTCGTCGGGGTCGTCGGCGGACCGGGCCGGGTCGCACTGGAGCCGGATGAACGCGGCCCGCTCGGGCCGGTCGTGCTCGTCGAGCCAGTCGGCGTAGGCGAGCCGCGGCGTGTCCTCGTCCGGGTGCGCGTGGATCGCCGCCAGCAGGGCCGGTTCGTCGGTCATGCCGGTCCCCGCCCCGGGGTGTACCGGACGCGGGTGACGACCGCTGTTCGGTGGTCGGCGTGAACCTCGAACTCGACGGTGAGGGGGAGTTCCACGATCACGCGAGAGTGATTCGACCGGGACTCGCCCGCGGCGGCGGGGTCCGATTCGAGGAGCCGTTCGATTTGTGCGGTCGCGCGGGTGTACGCTTCGGCGTGCCCGGTGGTGCGGGCATCGACGTACCAGCGCATCAGCTCCGCGTCGGCCGTGTCGAGCCAGATGACCGTCCAGTTCATTCGCCGGCCCTCAATCGGGCTTCGAGTGCCGCGAGCCCGGCCAGAGCCTCTGCCGTCGTCCGGCCGTTGGTGCCGTCCCACTTGCGGACGATCCCCTTCGCGGCCTCCTCGGCCTCTTCGCGGGCGAACTCGGCCTTGGCCCAGTCGTACAGCATCCGCATGTAGAGCGCGTCCGGCAGGAAGTGGCCCACCAGCTTGCCCGCCGGGTCGCGGACCTCCAGGTGCTGGTCGAGGCCGTTGAGCCGGGACTTCAGGTCGTCGTCGAGGATCACGGTGTTCATGGCGCGTCTCCGGGGTGGTGGCCATTTTACCCGCACCCGCGGCCCGCTCGCCACCCCGCACCGCGCCGCCGTCAGTCGATCGTGCGGGTGGGCGCGGGCTTCGCCTTCGGGGTCAGCTCGAACGAGCCGAGGAACGGGTACGCCCGCTGGGCCACGACGTTCGGGTCGCCGTACACCGACACCGTGACGAGCCGCGAGCCGACGAGGTACACCTTGCCGTACCACGCCCGCACCCGGTCGTCCTTCGAGTACAGCGCCTCGAACGCGATCCCGGGCGCGTTGCCGACGGTCAGTTCCTTGGTCGCTTCCTCGCGGGCGTTCATCCCGTCGAGCTGGCTCTGGTGGGCCTTCTTGAGCCACTCGCGGGCCGTGCCCGGCCGCCCGGCCGCGTCCCACCCGCAGTCGTAGTCGTCGATCTCGAACAGCGTCTCGGGCTTCGGAACGTGGTGCCGGATGACGACGGTCTCGAAGACCGGAAACTGCACGCTCGTCGGCTTGCGGCCGGGGAACTTGACCGCGTAGAGCCCGTCGTGCGACTCGAACGAGACCGGGGTGAAGTCGTCGGCGGCGGGCTCGGGCACCGGGGGCCGCCGGGCGAACGGGTTGAACGGCGGGAACTGCACGGTCGGGATCGGCTTCAACCCGGGGATCATGGGCGCGACGGGCTGCACCACGACCGGCGGCGCGTTCTTCTGCGCCTCCTGGATCTTCTTGAACTGGTCCCCGATCAGCTTGTACCCCACAAAGGCCAGCACGATGGCGACGAGGATGGCGATCTTGTCCACGGGCGGCTCCGGGCGGTCGGGCGGGGACGGACGAGCGTACAATCAAGTTTAGAACGCCGCCGCGACGGGTGCGAACGGAAACCGAGCCCTACGCCTTGCCCAGCACCAGATCGACCACCCAGCACCCCCGGACGTGAACCTGCTGCGGGTCGCGGCAGTGCGTCAGGACCGTCTCGTCCTCGCACCCGGCGTCTTGCAGCGCGTCCGAGAGAATGGGCATCGCGTCGAAGTCGCGCGACTCGTGCATGCCCTGAGCGATGACAACCGCCGTTGACGTGCGCCACTCCGGCGAGAAGGTGGCGGGGCGGAACGGGTTGCCGACGATGTCGCGGAGGGACGGACCTTGGGCCTTCCGCTCTTGTTCTGTTCGCTCCGAAGCTCCACCAGCCAGATAGCTCGCGTACCAGGACGCCTGGATTGCGGCGGTCAACCCCGACTTGGCGACCACGGCCGCAGCGAGTCGGCTGGCGCGGGTACTCAGCCGCGGATCGTCCGCGTAAACCGCACGACGGGCCGCTTTCAATTGTTGCTTCTCCGGGTTGCTCCGCGCGTCGGCGTGCGATTCCGCGGCATCCGTGGCGGTGGACACGAGAGGGCCAGGCCAGGTGGTCGCGACTCGACGTGAGCACGCCACTGCAAAAAGCCGTAGCCGCCGCTCGCTGAACGAACGGGCAAATGGCTCGTTCAGTTGGTAGTGGAGCGACTGGAGGAACGCCCGCGGGTCGTCCCACGCGAACCACTGCTCTTCCGTCATGGTCCGTTCCTCCGCGTCAACTTGCTGCAATGTGCCTGGCGAGCCGGGAGCGTCAGCGACCGGAGCCGCGTCACTCCGGTCGCTGACGCTCCCGGCTCGCCAGAGTCGCTGGCCTCGCCTACGCGGCATTGCCTTCCCGTTGTAAAGTAATCCCATGACGAACGCGACCGCCGAGATTCCGCCGCCGCCCGTTGCGTACCGCGAGCCGCTCACGATCGGGACACACCAGCTCGCGTCGCGGTTCAACCTCGCGCCGCTCGCCGGGTACACGAACCTGCCGTTCCGGCTGTCGATCCGCGAGATCGGCGGCGTCGGCCTCTGCACCACCGACCTCGTCAACGCACGCGCGATCCTCGAAAGCCTCAAGAAGACGCTGGAGCTGCTCGCCACCGACCCGGCCGAGCGGCCCCTGTTCGTGCAGATCTTCGGCAGCAAGCCGCACGAGATGGCCGGGGCCGCGAAGTGGCTCGTCGAGCGCGGCCTCGCCGACGGCATCGACATCAACATGGGGTGCCCGGTCCGCAAGGTCGTCGCCGTCGGCGGCGGGTCGTCGCTCATGTGTGACACCACGGGGGCCACGGTCGAACTCGTCCGCAAGGTGGTCGAGGCGGTGCCGGTGCCGGTCACGGTGAAGATGCGGCTCGGGTGGGACGACGACCAACTCACCGCCCCGCACTTCGCCCGCGAGTTCGAGAAGGCCGGCGTCGCGGCGGTCACCATCCACGGCCGCACCCGCGAGCAGGGGTTCGCCGGCGGCGTGAACCACGACGGGATCCGCCGCGTGGTCGAGGCGGTGGACAAGATGCCGGTGTTCGGCAACGGCGACGTGCGGAACGTGGCCGACGCCGCAAAGATGATCGCCGACACCGGCTGCCACGGCATCGCCATCGGCCGCGGGGCGCTGTCCGACCCGTGGATCTTCCGGCAGCTCGACAACTGGGTGCGGACCGGCGACCCGGGGCCGCGCGGCACCTACGCCGAGCGCATCGAGTTCATGCGGCTCCACCTCCGCCGGCTCATCGCGTGGCGCGGCACCGAGGACCGCGGGTGCGTCCACTTCCGCAAGGTCGCGACGTGGTACACCAAGGCGCTGCGGTTCCCGAAGAAGGCCCAGCAGCGGCTCGTGATGCTGCGGAAGGTGACCGAGTTCGAGGAGATCATCGCGCCGTTCGCCGAAGGCGTCCCCGAGGGCTGGACCGAGTGGGACACGCAGCAGGCGCACGTCCCGGTCCCGGCCGGCCCCATCGCCCACTGGTGAGGCGTCGGAGAGTGTTGATCCGCAGGTTACGCAGATGGACACAGATTTGAATTCAGAGGACAGAGGTGCATCACCGCCCGTGTCCGAGTGGTCTCTGACTTCTGTCCTCTGTCTTCGTCCTCTGCCCTCTCACCTGCGTCCGTCTGTGTAATCTGCGGATAAATACTCTTCTCTTCTTTGCACCCGGGGCGGCAGCGACCCCGTATCATTTACCCTGCGAACACCATTCACACAGAGGCACCCGCCATGACCCCGTTGCAGTCCCTCGTCGCGACCGGCACCAAGCTGTGGCTCGACTCCGTCGACCCCGTCGAGATCGCCACCAACCGGGCCAACGGGGCCACCGGCGCGACCTCGAACCCGATCATCATCTCCGACCTGCTCCTGACCGGGCGGTTCGACGACGAAATCCAGACGCTGCTGAAGGCCGGGCACGACGACTCGGCCATCGCCTGGGCCATGACCGACAAGCTCGTGAAGCAGGCCCAGGACGTGTTCGCCGGCGTGTCGAAGGAGACCGGGTGCAACGACGGCTGGGTCAGCTTCGAGCTCGACCCGCTGATCGAGGACAACGCCCGCAACCTCCCCGTCGCCGAGCGGACCAAGCTGTACATCGAACTCGGCAAGAAGTGGGCGGCGGGCCACACGAACCGGCTCATCAAGGTGCCGGCCACCCCGGGCGGCCTCGCGGCCCTCGAGGAACTCGTCGCCGCCGGGGTGAACCTGAACGTCACCCTGATCTTCAGCGAGCGGCAGTACAACGCGGCCCGCGACGCGACGTGGCGGGGGATGCAGCGGCTCCCGAACCTGAACTCGGTGAAGACCGTGTACAGCATCTTCGTGAGCCGGCTCGACGTGTACACCGAGAAGCACTGCCCGGACCTCATCCCCGCCGCACAGGGGCAGGTCGGCATCGTGAACGCCAAGTACATCTGGAAGCTGAACAACGAGTTCTGGGCCGGCAAGGGCACCAAGCTCCAGCAGGAGATGATCTTCGCCAGCACCGGCACCAAGAAGCCGACCGACGCGGCCTGGAAGTACGTCGCGGCGTTCGCCGGCAGCGACATCGAGACCAACCCGCCCGGCACGAACAAGGCCGTCCAGGCCAGCGGCCAGACCTTCACCAAGCAGATCGACCAGCTCCCCCCGAAGGAGGTGCTGGACGACATCGCCAAGAAGGTCGACATGAAGAAGCTCGAAGAGACCCTGATGAGCGAGGGGCTCTCGAAGTTCGCCGACCCGCAGCACGCGCTGCTCAAGACCATCGCCCAGAAGCGCGCCGCGATGAAGTAAGAATCGAAGAAGCCCGGTTGTAGGGCCGGCTGTGCCGGCCGAAGAATCGCAGAAGGTTCAGATCACGGCCGGCACAGCCGGCCCTACAACCGGGCTGTGTTCACTCGTCCAAAGAACGGTTCGCTCGCGGTCGCGGCACGGCTCCCGATCACCCGCCCGTCACGCGGCCCCCGTCGAGCCGCAGCACCACCTCCCCGAGTAGCGCCGCCTCGTCGCGGCTGTGCGTCACGTGCAGCACCGTCGTCGCACGCGCGTCGCGCACCCGGCGGAGCAACTCGACCAGGCGGTCGCGGGTGTCCTCGTCCACGGCGTTGAGCGGCTCGTCCAGCAGCAGCACCGGCGGGCGGAACGCCAGCGCCCGGCCCAGCGCGACCCGCTGCGCCTCGCCCCCGCTCAGCCCCGTCGCCCGCCGGTCGAGCAGGTCCGCGAGCCCGAGCGGGCCGGCCAGTTCCTTCACGCGGGCCTCGACCTCGGCCGCCGGGAGCCCCCGCACGGCGAGCGAGAAGCCGATGTTCTCGCGGACCGTCATCGTCTTGAACAGCACCGCGTCCTGCGGGACGTAGCCGACGTTGCGGGCCGCGGGGGGGAGTGCGGTCGCGTCCCGGCCGGCGAGGGTGACGCGCCCGGCGGCCCGGCGCAGCCCGGCGATCGCTTCGAGGAGCGAGGTCTTGCCGCTGCCCGTCGCGCCCATCAGCACGGCGTACGCGCCCGCGGGAACGGCGAACGAGACGCCGCCGAGGGCGAACGCGCAGTGCCGGATGCTCAGCCCCTCGACCGCGATCACAGGCCCCTCCTGCGGGTTCAGATCAGCCCGGTGCCGCGGAGCCCGAACGCCCGCGTGACCGCCAGCACCAGCACCGCGATCGCGATCATCAGCATCGACACGGCCAGCGCCGCTTCCAGGTTCCCGGTGCTCAGTTCGAGGAACACGCTCGTCGACATCACCTCGGTCCGCATCCGGGTCGCGCCGCAGAACACGAGGATCGGCCCGAACTCGCCGAGGGACCGCGCCCAGGCCAGCGTGAACGCCGTCAGCACGCCCCGCCGGGCCTCGGGGAGCGTCACCAGCCAGAACGCCCGGCCGCGGGAGCACCCCAGGGTGCGGGCGATGTCCTCGGTCCGCGGGTCGAGCTGGTCGAACGTCACCCGCATGGTCCGCACGGCGAACGCGGCGGTCGAGGCGAACTGCGCCAGCACCACCCCCGGGACCGCGTAGGTCACGGTGAACACGTTCCGCTGGAACCACGCCCCGGGCGGCGTCTGGAACAGAATGAGCAGGCTCAGCCCGACGACGAGCGGGGGCAGCAGGATCGGCACGTCCACGACGAGATCGACGACCCCGCGGCCGGGGAACCGGGTGCGGGACAGCAGGTAGCCGAGCGGCACCGCGACCCACACCGAGAGGACCGCGGCGGCCGAGCAACTGATGAGGCTGAGCCACACCGCGGCGCGGATCGGCGGCGACGCGAACACGCGAACCACGTCGGTTGCGGACGTGTACGCGAGGTCGGCGGCCACCAGGGCGACGATGAGCGCGACGTACAGCCCGCCGATGAGCGCGAGGCCGGCGAGGAACGGGAGGTCGGAGCGGTGGAACGGGGGCGGCACCGGAACCTCACGCCTCCAGCTTCGCCCGGATCTCGGGCGGGATCTCCAGCGACTCGATCTGGTCCGGGGCCGCCGTGCGGCACAGCACCGCGGTCACCCGGCCGACCGCGACCGGCTCGCCCCGCTGGTTCGCGAAGTCGAACCGGTACGACACCGACTTGCGGCCGAGCTTCTCCACCGCCACCGTGATCGTGAGCACGTCCTCGAACGCCGCCGGCTTCTGGTAGTCGCACGCGGCCGACACCCGCGGGAACCCGAGCTTGCTGCCGCCCTCGCGCCAGCTCACGGTGAGCCCGCGGTCCCGGAGGAACGCCGTCTCGGCGGCCTCCATGAACCGGAAGAAGTTCGAGAAGTGCATGATGCCGGCCATGTCGGTGTCGCCGAACTCGACGCGGCGGGACATCTGGAAAGGGGTCATGGGTGCCGGGTTCTCGCGGGGCCGGGACGCGGGCGCACTCCCATCTTACGCCCGCGTCGCTACCCTGTGAGGCATGGCCGTCACAACCGACGAGTTCCGGGCCGCGCTCGCGGCGTTCCGTGCCGACGCCACGCACGGCGTCCTCGACACCGGCCGCTACCGGATGCGGTACTTCACCTGGGGGAGCGGCGGCCCGCCGGTCGTGTTCGTCCACGGCATGTCCGACGGCGCACGCGCCTTCGTGCCGGTGATGCACCGCCTGCTCCCGCACTTCTCGTGCGTCGCCTACGAACTCCCCGACGGCCTCACCGACGGCTCGCGGCTCGCTCGCTACACACACGAAGGCTACGCCGCCGATCTGGTCGCGCTGCTCGACCACCTGAAGGTGCCGAAGGCCGCGGTGGTCGGCTCGTCGTTCGGCTCGACCGTCATGTTCGCTTCGCTGGCGGCCTTCCCCGACCGGTTCACGCACGCGGTCAGCCAGAACGGGTTCGCGTACCGCCCGCTCACGAGGTGGCAGCGGCAGCTCGCGCGCTCGGCGCGGTTCTGGCCGGGGTGGTTCGCGGACTGGCCCGAGATTCACCGTTCGGTGATGTGGCGCGTCGACCGGCACATGCTGGCGGCGCTGCCGCCGGAGGTGGAGCGGTTCTACCTGGCGACCAGCGCCCGCACGCCGATGCGGGCGTCGGCGCTGCGGTCGCTCGCCATCGGGAGGGTCGACCTGCGGCCGGTGCTGCCCACGATCCGCGTGCCGGTGCTGCTCCTCACGGGCGACCACGACGCGCTGGTCCCGCCCGTGTGCGCCGAGACGCTGCTGCGGCTCCTGCCCGACGCGCGGCGCATCGAGTTCGCCGGCTGCGGCCACCACCCGCAGTATTCCCACCCCGGCCCGATGGCCGCCGCGATCGCCGCGTTCCTCCACGCAACGTGAACCTCGTCTGGATGCACCCGCGGGCGGCGTGGTACGCTCGTCGGACCGTCGTAGGGGCTGAAAGATGAAGCGTCGCGCTGTGTTGCTGCTCGTGTTCGTCGCCGGGTGCCACCAGCCGCCCCCGTCACCACCCCCTGCGGCACCGGAGGCGCACGTCGCACCCCCGCCCCGGCACGTCTCGCGGGCGGAGGTGGATCTGGACACCCTGGACTTCGCGAAGTGGCCCACAGCGACCGAGTTCCCGATTAGCGTCGAGCCACACGTTCACTACGCGTGCGGCCCCGGCATCAACTCCGACACGGAGCGGTGGGCCAAGTTTGGCGGCAAAGGGCGGCACGGCCCACACGCGAAGCACTCCGTCGTCGTGCGGGTGAACCCCGAGGCGATGGGGGCGTTCAAGAGAGTCGGGACGCCGTTGCCGGCAGGAACGGTCGTGATCAAGGAAAAGCACCCCGACTGGTCCGCCGCGTACAACGCGTCGGCGTGCGACTTCGGGGCGATGATCAAGCGCGAGGCGGGGTACGATCCGGAGAACGGCGACTGGGAGTACGCCTACGTGGCCCCCGGGCCGGCCAAGCAGGTGACCCGCGGCAAGCTGGCGTCGTGCATCGACTGCCACTCGCACATGAAGGACCGCGACTACCTGTTCCGGACGTACCTCCCGAACCAAGTCGAGGGCGCCCAGAAGCGACACCCGGCCGTTAGCGACTGGTAGCCCGAATCGGGGTTCTGGAGGTTCGGTCACTCGCTCCGCGAGTGACACCGAGTCCGGTTGATTCGTGTTGGTCCGAGCCCGAGCGCCGAGCGAGGGTTCACGCTGACCCTCG
>NZ_JBHYGG010000077.1:0-15827 GCF_051859125.1 Gemmata sp. | reverse complement strand
CCCCCCGGTCCCCCCCCCCGCCCTGCGATCCCGGCGGGGGGCGGGGGGGGGGCCCCCCCCCGCGGGGGGGGGGTGGGGGGGGGCCCCCCCCCCCCCCCCCCCCGACCGCGGTCCGAGGTGCAGTTCGCCCTTGCGGGTGATGCGCGTGAGCGGGCGGTCCCCGGCGCACTCTGAGACGAACGACGCGATCCCCTCGGTGCGGTGGCCGAGGGCGTCGAGGTGCGGGTCGAATCCGTTCTGGACGGGGACCAGTTCGGCGCCCGGCGGGAGCTTCGCGAGCACGGCGGCGTTGTCGTAGCACTTGGTGCAGAGCAGGATCGTTGCGCCCGGTTCGGGCCGCCAGTCGTCGAAGTGGACGAACGCCGCCGGGGCCGCCGGGCGGGCGCCGACCCGCACCCCGTCGCGGCGGCCGGCCGCGACCTTCGCGGGGTTCGCGTCTACGAACGCGACCGGCACCCCGGCCGCGCACAGGGCGTACCCAACGGCGCAGCCGATACCCCCCGCACCGACCACCTGAACCGCGTCCATGCCCGCTCCGCGTCAACTTGAATCCGTCGCGCACGACTGGTAGGTTACGAGCTTGGGAGCGTGGGTTCCCTCCGATTTCTCTCCCCCGTGATCGGCCATGGCGCTGACACTCGAACAGTACATCGAGCGCCTCGACTCGCGGACCGACCTCCCCTGGCCGGTGGCCCCGACGATCGAGCCGGTGAAGGCCCGGCCGTCGCTCCACGCGCTGCCCGTGAAGGCGGTGTTCTGGACCGTGTACGGCACCCTCGTCGCCGTGCCCGGCGGGGAGCTGCAGTTCGAGCACCCGCAGGACTTCGTGACCGCCGCGGCCCTGGACAAGGTCATCAAAGAGTTCAAGATGTGGAACTCCATGAGCCGCAAGCCCGGCGCGCCCGCGGCGTACATGAAGGAGCTGTTCCGCAAGGCGCTGACGACGATCCAGATGGCCGGCAGCGGGGGCGAGAAGTTCCCCGAGGTGCAGACCGAGCGGGTGTGGGACGACATCGTCAAGAAGCTGCAGGTGAAGGACTACACGTTCGACGCCGGCACCTACGGCTCGGTCGGCGACTACGTCAAGAAGATCGCGTACTTCTACCACGCCAGCATCCAGGGGACCGGGGCGTACCCCGGGGCGGCCGACGCGCTGAGGCTCCTCGCCGACCGCGGCACCGTCCAGGGGCTCCTCGGCGACGGCCAGTGCTTCACCGCGGGACAGCTCCAGCGCGGCCTGAAGCAGCAGGACCCGGGCTTCGAGCTGGGCGCAACCGTCCCCGAGGCGCTGCGGGTCATCTCGGCCGAGAAGAAGGCGAAGAAGCCGTCGGACACGCTCTTCAAGGCAGCGGTGCAGGCGGCGGCCGCCCGCGGGCTCTCCCCGGGTGACGTTCTGCACGTCGGGTCGAGCCTCGCCCGCGACATCGCCCCGGCCAAGAAGGTCGGGTTTCGCACCGCACTGTTCGCCGGGGACCGCAACAGCCTGGCCGCGACGCCCGAGCAGTTGAAGGACCCGGCGACCCGCCCGGACGTCCTGCTGACCGAGTTGCCGCAAGTCCTCGACGTGATCTCGTAAGATCGGGACTGTCCCGCCCCGGGCCCCAGGTCCCGCCCGGGGCGGGCCCCGCGTGGGCGTGCCCCGACCCGTGAACCAAGCAGTGGCTGAGCAGGAGACGCCCGCGTGTCCGATGAACAACCCGCGCTCGACCTGAGTTCGTTCGACTACGCCAACCCGGCCGTCACCCTCGACGCGATCCGCGCGGTGAACCCGCAGCGGTTCGAGTTCGAGATGCTCTCGGGCATCGTCCACGTCGACACCGCGAAGCACGTCGTCGTCGGGTTCAAGGACCTGACCGAGGACGAGTTCTGGGTGAAGGGCCACTTCCCCGGGCACCCGATGCTCCCCGGCGTGCTCATGTGCGAGGCCGCGGCACAGCTGTGCGGGTACTACATCGCCAAGTACGTCGCCGGGGTCGGGGCCGTGATCGGCCTCGCGGGGATCGACGAGGCCCGGTTCCACCGCCCGGTGCGGCCCGGCAAGCGGCTCATCATGGTCGGCCGGGGGCTCAAGATCCACCGCCGGCTCACCCGGTTCAAGATCGTCGGCACGGTCGATTCCGAGAAGGCGTTCGAGGTGGTCGTCGCCGGCCTGTCCCTGGGCCAACTGTCGGAGCTACGAGGTGCGTAAGCCACGCCGGTTCACGCCCGAGGAACTCGCCCCGTTCCAGTGGCAGATGCCGCTGACGCGGCGGACCGGGCAGTGGGGAGTGGGCACCGGGCCGGCCCCGGCCACCGAGCCGGAGGCCGAGCCCGCTCCCGCGCTCCCTGCTGCCGCCATCGACTGGGCCGCGCTGTTCGGCAACGCGAACCCGGTCGAGATCGAGGTCGGGATGGGCAAGGGACTGTTCCTGCTCAACTCGGCGGCCGGGCGGCCCGACACGAACTTCTTCGGCATCGAGATCGTCCGCAAGTACCAGCTCTACGCGACGAGCCGGTTCGCGGTCCGCGAGCTGACCAACGTGAAGACGGTGTGCGCCGACGCCGGGTGGGTGTTCCAGAAGTTCGTGACGACGGGGAGCGTCGGCGCCGTCCACGTCTACTTCCCCGACCCGTGGTGGAAGGCCCGGCACAAGAAGCGGCGGGTGTTCTCCCCGCGGTTCGCGGCCGAGGCCGCACGCATCACCCGCGTCGGCGGGCGGCTGCTGATCGCGACCGACGTGGAGGAGTACTTCGGCGTGATGACGGGGATCGTGCGTTCGATGCCGGCGTACCGCGAACTGGGGTCCGAGACGAGCACGGGCTCGCTGGAGGAGGCGGGCTACCAGACGAACTTCGAGCGCAAGGCCCGCCAGAAGGGCACCCCCGTCTGGCGGGCACAGTTCGAGCGGACGGCCGAGCCGGTCACCGTGGCAACCGACCCGGCCGCCTGACCGCGGTCACTTTGCGGCGGCCCCGCAGCACGCGGCGCAATCGATCTCGCAGATCGGGCACCCGTCGCACGAGTCGCCGCACGCCGCGCACGGTGCGGCGCAGCACGGCGCGGTCGCCTTGGCGGCCGCGGGCTTCACCGCGGTGGCCTCCTCACAGCACGGCTCCTGGGTCGCGCAGCACGCCTTCTTGGCCGCGCAGCAGTCCGACGGCTTCGGAGCGGCCGCAACCGCCGCGGCCCCGCAGCACAGGTCACACACGTCACAGCAGTCCTCGCACCCGGTCACGCACCCGGGGCACGGGACGGAACAGCACGACGGCTTCCCGGCCGGCCCGGCCAGAAGGCCGACGCTGGTGCCACCCGCGAGAACGGCGAAGATCGCAATCGTCTTGAACATGGTCATTCTCCACGCAAATTCGGTTAAGTTGGGGATGAGAAGTCGCAGCGCGGCGCGACCGCGCACGGGTCAGCGGGCGGCGCGGGTCGGTGCCCGAGCCGAGCGGACGCGAAACTCACCCGGCTTAGCAGCGCATGACGTGGCGCGCGAAGAGCGCTTCGGACTTGCAGTCGACACCGGCCCGCTCGGGCGGGTCGAGCCCGCCGATCAGGCCGAGGTGTTCGGGGGGAACCGCCGCCTGGAACAGCACCGCGAGGAGGAGCAGCTCGCCCGTCGGTTCCGGGGCGGCGATCTCGGGTGCGGCTTGCGGCGGGGCCGTGTCGGCACGCTCCGCGGCGCACTTGCACTCGGGGGCGGGCGGCTTCGACTTCGGGGTCGGCGTGCTCTCGGGCGCTTCCGCCTCGTGACAGCACGACTCCGTCTCGGGTTCCGGCGGCGCTTCGTGGCGGCAGCAACTCGGGGTCACAGCCTCGGCGGGAGTCGCAGAGGAGTGCGTGCAGGATGGACACGGCGCGGCGACCGCACGACCGGTGAGGTAGTGCAGGTTGCAGCAGCAGAGGGCGGGGGCGATGACCAGCAGCGCCGCCAACCCGACGTGAACCAGTGCCCGCATGATGAACCCGTTTGGCCTACCGAGTAGACGCACCCTGCCGCGGAATTATTCGCCGGCACAACCGGCGGCGTCAACGGCAAACGAGACGATCACATGTCCTCGTTCGGCGGGAACATCGAGCGGAGGAGCCGGGCCGAGAGGTCGAACTGCGGGGTGAACGCGACCTCCGCTGCGGCGACCGGGCTGACGCGCATTTCCATCGAGGTCACCCGGCCCACGGGGTGCCCGTCGATGAACGCCCGGATCGGCCGCTTCCCCGTCTCGTCGAGGCTCGTCAGCCGCACCACCGCGGTGTCGGGGAGCGCGACCGGCTTCCAGAACCGCGGGCGGAACACGT
The DNA here is from genome assembly GCF_051859125.1 of Gemmata sp. NCBI lineage: Bacteria > Pseudomonadati > Planctomycetota > Planctomycetia > Gemmatales > Gemmataceae > Gemmata > Gemmata sp. The sequence continues at coordinate 11,551 of NZ_JBHYGG010000077.1, read as the reverse complement.
TCGACCCCGCGAGCGTCAGGATCGGGGCGGTGAGCGGCACCGGGGTCGCGCCCATCGCCCGGGCATAGGCGCTCGACCCGGCCGGGGTCGCCACGAGTAGGCCGTCGCCGACGACCCGCGGCACCTGCGTCTGCCCGTCCACGTCCACCCGCAGCCACGCGGCCTGCCCGCTGTCGCGCTCGAGCCAGGCGTCGCCGTAGGCCAGTCCGCGGCCGACCGCCCCACTGGCCGTGGTCGTGTCCACGCGGAGCATCGGCATCCGGTACACGACCAGTTCGGTCCCGACGAGGTCGTCGGGGAGCGCCGCGTTCATCAGGAACCCGAGCGTCCCCGCGTTCAACCCGATGAACGGGATCCGCCGCCGCCAGTGCTTGCGGATCGCGGCGAGCATGGTGCCGTCGCCGCCGAGAACGAGGATCGCGTTCGGGTCGGAACGCTCCAGGTGCCGGAACCGGGCCGCGCCGGCGCGGGCCTTGGCGTTCGCCTCGTCGTAGGCGAGCATCAGCCGCGGCGCGGCGAGCGTGATCCGGGTCTCGCGGGGGGCCGGCACGTCGGTGAAGAGGCGGTACCGGCGGATGTACGCGGCGACCGGCTCGGGGACCGCGGTTCCGGGGTCGTCGCCCATGTACACCCGCAGGCGGATGTCGGCCGTCGGGACGTGCTCCTCCCCGATCGCCACCAGGTCGCACACCGGGGGCCGGTCGGCCGCGTCCGGCGGCGCGTCCGGCGCGTGGAGCACGACGAACCGCCCGGTCCGCCACAGCTCCTCGCCGTGCTGCCAGTTCGCCTGGATGAGCGACTGCCCGGACCGCCCGCCGGACAAGAAGTCGGCCGAGACGACGTGCCACACCTCGCCCCGCTCGGCGTAGATCGCGCTGAACCGGTAGTCGTCGACCCCGCTCCCGTCGTCGAGGTCGCCGAGGTCCACCGACACCCCGGGCAGGTTCGAGAACGCCAGGTCGGCCATCACCGCCCGGTGGACCGGCGCGGCGTGCTCGCCGTCGGGCCGGTCGCACCGCGTGCCGGTGAGCCGGAGGACGACCTCGTCGAACCCCCGCTCGCGGAGCGTCCGGGCGACGCTCCGGTGGAACGTCGTCGGCGGGTCGAAGCTGCCGGTGAACACGGCGACCTTGCGGGTACCCACGGCGGTCTCCACGAATGAGGGGTCACCCTCACGGTATATTCTTGCTCGCCCGGGAGCGGCGGCATATCTTGACTTCCTGACAGGGCACCTCCCGACGGAACAGCGAAGGGGAATCGCGATGCTGGCTGTTCTCGCCGCGGCAACCGCCCCCGAAAACCTCTCGACGTTCTCGCCCGCCTCCCCCGCCGCGGAGTGGACCCGCGAGCTGTTCGTCCTGGTCGCCGCGATCACCGGCGGGATCCTGGTGCTGGTCGAGGGCGTCCTCTTCTACGCCTTGATCCGCAGCCGCCGCCGCACCGGTCCGGCCGACGCCGAGCCCCCGCAGGTGTACGGCAGCAAGCCCATCGAGATCGCCTGGACCCTGGCCCCGCTCCTCGTGGTGTTCGTGCTGGTGCTGCTCGTCGGCCGCGTGCTGTGGGAGGTCCGGCCCGACCCGGTCGCCGCGTCCGCCGGCGTCCAGCCGCTGCACGTCACCGTGATCGGCCACCAGTGGTGGTGGGAGTACCGGTACGACACCTACGACGGCCGCGACCTGGGCGGCATCGTCACCGCGAACGAACTCCACATCCCCGTCAGCCCGCCGAACGGCGTGCAGCGGCCGGTGTACCTGAACCTGCAGTCCGCGGACGTGTGCCACAGCTTCTGGATCCCGCGGCTGGGCGGGAAGACCGACCTGCTCCCCGGCCGCGCGAACACGATGTGGCTCCAGGCGAACGAGCCGGGGCTGTTCCTCGGCCAGTGCGCCGAGTACTGCGGGACGCAGCACGCGAACATGCTCCTGCGGGTCGTCGTGGAGTCGCCCGAGGACTTCGAGCGGTACCTCGCCGCCGAGGCGAAGCCCGCCGCCGACCCGACCGACAAGGTCGCGCTCGCAAACAAAGAAGCGTTCCGGTCGCAGTCGTGCGTCAACTGCCACACGGTTCGCGACAAGCAGGACACTCGGGCCAACGGCACGTTCGGCCCGGACCTGACGCACCTGATGGCCCGCAAGACGATCGCCGCGGGGATGATCCCGAACACGCCCGAGAACCTCCGCAAGTGGGTGTTCAGCCCGGAGTCGGTCAAGCCCGGGTGCCTCATGGCCGGCTTCGACCTGGGCGAGAAGGACATGAAGGCGGTCATCGACCACCTGACGACGCTGAAGTAACTCGATTTGAGAGCCGCGGGGTTCACCCCCGTGGCAGTTGGAAGCGCACACCGCCACGGGGGCGGAACCCCGCGGCTCGACGGAACGACACCAGGACCCGCAGCATGGCGACCGCCGAGATCGAGCCGACGCCCGCCCCCGCCGCGAGCCCGCCGCCGTGGACGGCCACGCTCCACGAGTGGCTCGTCACCGTCGACCACAAGAAGATCGGCGTCCTGTACGTCCTCATGGCGGTGGTGTTCCTGTTCCTGGGCGGGGCCGCCGCGATCGCCATGCGGCTCCAGCTCTGGGCACCGGGCCTCGCCCTGGTGCCGCCGATCACGTTCAACCAGTTCTTCACGCTGCACGGCACCACGATGGTGTTCTTCGTCGGCATGCCGATCCTCATCGGCATCGCGAACTACGCCGTGCCGCTCCAGATCGGCGCCCGCGACATGGCGTTCCCCCGCATGAACGCCTTCGGGTTCTGGACCACGTTCTTCGGCGCCCTGCTGGTGTACTTCAGCTTCCTCGTGCCCGGCGGGCCGCCGGCGATCGGGTGGTTCGCGTACGCCCCGCTCACCGAGAACTCGTTCGCCCGCGGGCCGGGCGTGGACTGTTGGGCGCTCGGGCTCATTGTGAGCGGCATCGGCACCACGACCGGCGGGATCAACTTCGTGGCGACGATCCTGTGCATGCGGTGCCCGGGGATGACGCTCCGCAAGGTGCCGTTCTTCGTGTGGGTCATGTTCTGGACCTCGGTGCAGATCATCGTGGTGATGCCGCCGCTGACCGCGGCGCTCACGATGCTCGAGTTCGACCGCCAACTCGGGGCGCACTTCTTCGACACGCAGGCCGGCGGCTCGGCGTACCTGTGGCAGCACCTGTTCTGGTTCTTCGGCCACCCCGAGGTGTACATCCTCGTGCTCCCGGCGTTCGGGATGATCTCGGAGGTGGTCCCGGTGTTCTCGCGGAAGGTGCTGTTCGGCTACGAGTTCATGGCCGCCGCCACCGCCGCCATCGTGTTCATCAGCCTCGGCGTGTGGGCCCACCACATGTTCTCCGTCGGGATGAGCCGTACCCTCGACCTGTTCTTCGTTGCAGCGACGATGCTCGTGAGCGTGCCCACCGGCATCAAGCTGTTCAACTGGCTGGCGACGGTGTACGGCGGGAAGCTCGTGCTGAAGTCGCCGATGCTGTTCGCGCTCGGGTTCCTGTCGATGTTCGTGATTGGTGGGCTCACCGGGGTGATCCTCGCGTGCGCCCCGATCGACTTCCAGGTGACCGACACGTACTTCGTCGTCGCCCACTTCCACTGGGTGCTGATCGGCGGCACCCTGTTCGGCGTGTTCTCGGCGATCCACTACTGGTACCCGAAGGTGACCGGCCGGATGCTCTCCGAGCGGCTCGCGAGGTGGCAGTTCTGGCTGTTCCTGATTGGGTTCATCGTGACGTTCGCCCCGATGCACTTCGCGGGCATCCTCGGCATGCCGCGGCGGATCTACACCTACGGCTCGGACCGCCCGTGGGAGATCTGGAACCAGATCGCCACCATCGGCGCGCTGATCCAGGTGCCGAGCTACCTGATCTTCGCGTACAACCTCGTCGTCTCGCTGTGGAAGGGCGACGTCGCCGGCGACGACCCGTGGGACGCCTGGACCCTGGAGTGGGCGACCACCTCGCCGCCCCCGCCGTATAACTTCGCCGTCGTGCCCGTCGTGAAGAGCCGCCGCCCGCTTTGGGACGCCAAGCACCCCGACGACCCCGACTGGAAGTACGAGTAAGCGCTCGGTGGGGCAGACACTCGTGTCTGCCCCACCGAGCGCGGCAGGCAAGAATGCCTGCCCCACCAGACGACGGCAAGAACGCGACCCCACCAGCGAAACGCCTGAATTTCCCGGAGACCCGAGTGTGACCGAAGCCGCGCCCGACGAAAAGGTCATGCCCGAGTCGGAGGCCGCGCCGCCCGACCCCACCCTGGGGGTCGAGGTGCGCCCGGAACTCCACAAGGTCGGCATGATCTGCTTCCTGGTGTCCGAGGCGTCGTTCTTCAGCACGCTGATCATGGCCTACGTGATCTTCCTCAGGCACGGCACGACCGGCCCGACGCCGGCGCAGGTGTTCACGCTCCCGCTCGTCCTCGCGAACACCGCCGCGCTGGTCCTCAGCAGCTTCACCCTGCACTACGCCGAGAAGGCGCTGCGGGCCGGCAACACGGCCGTGTTCCGCCTGCTGTGGCTCGCGACGATCGTGCTGGGCGTCGCGTTCCTCGGCGGAACGATGTACGAGTGGAACGAGCTGATCCACACGCACGGGCTGACCATCGGCATCAACATGTTCGGCTCGACGTACTACACGCTCGTCGGGTTCCACGCCTTCCACGTCACGATCGGCGTCGTCGCGCTGGCCGGCGTGCTGCTCGTGTCGCTCCGTGGCGAACTGCGGGGCGCGCACCCGATGCCGGTCACGCTGGTCGGGTGGTACTGGCACTTCGTGGACGTCGTGTGGATCTTCGTCTTCTTGATCGTTTACGTTGTGGGGCGGTAACCGAATGACACACCCGAACGGGGAACCCTCCGAGGGGAAGCACGGGCCCGGCATCGAGATGCCGAAGCCGACCGCGTGGCCGATGGTGCTGGCGCTGGCCATCACGCTGGTCGCGGCCGGCGCGGCGCTGGGGTCGGCCGCGTTCGCGGTCATCGGCGGCGTCCTGTTCGTCGTCAGCCTGACCGGCTGGCTGGAGGAGCTACTCCCCGGCCGCGGCCACGAGCACGAGCCGGCCACGCACTCGCTCCCCGCGCCAATCAGTGGCCGCCCCGGGACCGTCGAGCACTTGCAACCGGGGATGCCCGGGTTCCGGTTCCGGCTCCCCGAGAAGGTCCACCCGATCTCGGCCGGGCTCAAGGGCGGGCTCGTCGGCGGGCTCGTCATGCCGGTCCCGGCGCTCATCTGGGCGGTGCTGAGCAACCACAGCATCTGGTTCCCGGTGAACCTGCTCGCCGGGATCGTGCTGCCGGGGATGGACGAGCGGCCGGTCGCGGACCTGGAACAGTTCAACACGGTGTGGTTCCTCATCGGGGTGGTCGGGCACGCGATCATGTCGGCGACCGTCGGCCTGATCTACGGCGTGCTGCTCCCGACGATCCCCGGCGCGGCGCACTGGCAGATCCTCGTCGGCGGCTTCGTGCTCCCGCTGATCTGGACCGGGTTCAGCCGCGGCAGCATGGGCATCGCGAACCCGACGCTCCAGCACCACGTCGACTGGGCGTACTACGCGGCGTCGCAGTACGTGTTCGGGCTCGCGGCCGCGATCACCGTGGTGCTGTCCGAAAAGGTGATCGTCCCGCCCGCGGGGACGGGGCGGCCCGGAGATGGGGAGATGGGGAGACACGGAGACACGGAGACCGGCAGAGGGTCGGCATGATGACCTCGCCCCGCGCCCGACGAATCACCCGACAGGTACGCCGCATGGCTTACTCCGTGTCTCCGTGTCTCCCTATCTCCCCCTCCGTCCGGGTGGCGGCACTGGTCGCCCTCGCGCTCTGCGCCCAGGGCTGCACCCCGCCCGGCAAGCCCACCCCGAAAACGGTTCCCGACCGGCCCGACGCGCTGGTCGATTTCAACCTGCTGTACGCGACGCACTGCTCCGGGTGCCACGGGGCCGACGGCACCCTCGGCCCGGCCCCGCCGCTCAACGACCCGCTGTTCCTGCGGATCGTCCCCGACGCGGAACTCGTGAAGGTGCTCACCGAGGGCCGGCCCGGCACCCCGATGGCCCCGTTCGACCAGAAGAAGGGCGGGCCGCTGACGGCGGCGCAGGTGAAGGTGCTCGCCGACGGCCTCAAGACCAAGTGGGGCGCGCCCCCGACGAGTGCCGCGCCGGACGTTCCCCCGTATACGCTCACCGGCACGGGCGACGTCGAGAACGGGCGGATGGCGTTCGCGATGGCGTGCGCCAGTTGCCACGGCGACAAGGGCCAGGGCGGCAAGACCGGCGACCAGTCCGTCGGCGCGATCAACGACCCCGCGTACCTCGCCCTGTCCAGTAACCAAGTGCTGCGGCGGTACGTCATCACCGGCCGGCCCGACCTCGGGATGCCGAACTACGCCGGCAAGACCGGCCGCCCGCACAACTTCTCGGCGCTCACGGCACAGGACGTCGCCGACCTGACGGCCCTGCTGAACTCGTGGCGCAGTCCCGCGACGAAGTAACCGCCCCTTGGAGACCGACGATGGGCGACCCGACCCCGACCCCACCACAACCGACCGATGCCCCCGCCCCTGAGCCCGACCGCCGGTCGGCGCTGCTCTGGGTCACCGGCGGCCTCGGAGCGGCCGCGGCCGCGGCGGTCGGCGTGCCCGTCGCCGGGTTCCTCGCCGGCGCGGTCCGGGCGCGGCCCGTCGACTGGGTGCCGCTCGGCAAGATCGCCGACGCGACCGTGTTCCCGCCGAACGAGACCCGGCTGCACGTGTTCCGAAACCCGATCCACGAGGAGTGGGACGGCGACTCGGCCAAGACCGGCGCGTACGTCCGCTACCTCGGCAAGGACGAGGCCGGTAAGGACCAGTTCTGGGTGTTCTCGATGATCTGCGCCCACCTCGGGTGCCCGGTCACCTGGTTCCCGCAGTCGGGCCTGTTCATGTGCCCGTGCCACGGCGGGGTGTACTACGAGAACGGCGACCGCGCCTCGGGCCCGCCGCCCCGGGGCCTGTACAAGATGCCGTGGCGCATCACCGACGGCGTGCTGGAGGTGCAGGCCCCGCACCTGCCCACGCTCCAGGACACGCTGGAGAAGCCGTCGAAGATCGTGGAACTCGGCGTCATCAAGCGGGACCGGACCGGCGAGCGGGCGTGAGTTCACCGGAGCACACGGGATCAGAGGGGGAGAGAGGGAGACAAGGAGACGGGGAGTATGCGACGGGGGTTGTCCCCATCTCCTTGTCTCCCTCTCTCCCCCTCTCACCGACAAGGCGGGCGAGCACACCATGAAGCGCATCCTCAAGTCCGTGGGCAATTGGTTCGAGGCCCGGTTGCGGCTCAAGCCGTCCGTGATGCCGCTCCTCGAGCACCCGATCCCCGCCGGGGCCGCCGGCCCGAAGGGGTGGTGGTACGTGTTCGGCAGCGCGTCGATGACGCTCCTGTTCCTCCAGATCGCGACCGGCATCGGCCTCGCCCTCGTCTACGTGCCCAGCGCCGACCAGGCGTACCAGAGCCTGGAGCACCTGAACTACCGCCAGCCGTTCGGGTGGTTCCTGCGGTCGATCCACTACTGGTCGGGCTCCGGGATGGTCGTCATGGTGGTGATCCACATGACGCAAGTGTTCCTGCACGGCGCGTACAAGTACCCGCGTGAACTCACGTGGGTGTTCGGCGTGTGCCTGCTGCTGCTGACCCTCGGCATGGCGTTCACCGGGCAGGTGCTGCGGTGGGACGCGGACGCCTACTGGGGCGTGGGGGTCGGGGCGTCGATGGCCGGCCGCGTGCCGGTCGGCGGGCCGGCGGTGGTGGAACTGCTCCTCGGCGGGCCGACGATCGGCGCGAGCACCCTCAGCCGGTTCTTCGCGCTGCACGTGTTCATCATCCCCGGGCTGCTGGTCGCGCTGGTCGGCGGGCACCTGTGGCTGGTGATGACCCGCGGCATCAGCGAGCCGCCGGTCCCGGGCCAGCCGGTGGACCCGAAGACGTACGACGCGAAGTACCACGAGGAACTCAAGAAGGGGAAGCCGTTCCTCGGCGACGCGATGACCAAGGACGGGTTTTTCTCGGCCGTGGTGGTTCTGGTGGTCGTGGCGCTCGCCGCGGTGATCGGCCCGAAGGGGCCGCACGGCCTGCCCGACCCGACCCTCACCGGTGCGAACCCGCGGCCCGACTGGCCGTTCCTGTGGCTGTTCGGCCTCCTGTCGCTCAGCCCGGCCGGGCTCGAAACGTTCGTGATGCTCGCGTTCCCGGCGGTGCTGGTGGTCTGCCTGCTGCTCGTGCCGTTCATCTCGAACCGCGGCGAGCGCGCCCCGAGCCGCCGGCCTGTCGCGGTGCTGATCGTCCTCGTCGGCGGGACCACCCTGGCCGTGCTGACGTACGAGGGCATGACCTCTCCGTGGTCGCCGCGCATGAGCGGGTGGAGCGGCGACCCGGTGCCGGTCGCGATGGTGAAGCGGTCGAGCCCGCTCGAGTTGCAAGGCGCGGCCGTGTTCCAGCTCAAGGACTGCCGCAACTGCCACGCGCTCGACGGCCTGGGCGGGAAGCGCGGCCCGGACCTGAGCAGTGTCGGCGCGCGGCTCACCCGCGACCAGTTGATCGACCAGATCAACAACGGCACCCCCGGCGGCGGGAACATGCCGGCGTACGGCAAGCACGTCCGCCCCGCGGAGATGGACGCGATGGTCGCGTTCCTGGTGAGCCTGCGGCCGCCCGGCCAGCCGCCCGCCCGCACCGCAACCGTACCCGCGCCGCCCAGGCCGTGACCCACGTCTCGTGGGGCAGGCAGTTTTCCCTCTGGTGGGGCAGGCATTCTTGCCTGCCTCCTCAGGCGTCCGGAGGCAGGCAAGAATGCCTGCCCCACCAAACCCCGGGCGCAGGTCCGCATGACACCCATTCTCGACGCGGCGCTGCGGTCGTGGCCGGTCGATCCGTGGCTCGTCGCCGGGCTCGCGGCTACCGCGCTCGTGTATGTAAGCGGGTGGCGAGTCTACCACCGCCGCGACCCGGTTCGGTGGCACGCCGGGCCGCTCGCCGCGTTCCTCGGCGGGCTCCTCGCGATCTTCGTCGCACTCGCCTCGCCGCTCGAACCGTTCGCACCGCTGCTCCTGTCTGTCCACATGGCGCAGCACCTGTTGCTCGTCATGGTCGCGCCGCCGCTCCTCTGGCTCGGGAGGCCGCTGCTGCCGATAGTCCGCGGGCTGCCCGAACCGTTCCGAACCTACTGGGTCGCGCCGCTGTTCGGCGTCGGGTGGTTGCGGGGGTTCGTCGCGTGGCTCGCGCACCCCGTGCGTGCGTTCGTTGTCTTCACCGCGACCACCTGGGCGTGGCACACGCCGGCGCTGTACGACCTCGCACTGCGCGCCCCTTTGTGGCACTACACTCAGCATGCCTGCTTCCTGCTGAGCGGGCTGTTGTTCTGGTTCCCGGTGGTACGGCCGTACCCGGTGCGGGTGTCGTGGCCCGAGTGGCTCCTGTTCCCGTACCTGATTCTCGCGGACATCTCGAACACCGCCCTCTCGGCGCTGCTGTGCTTCTCCGATCAGGTCGTCTACACCCACTACGCCACCGTGCCGCGGATCGGCGGCACCACCGCACTCGGCGACCAGTCCGCCGCCGGCGCGCTCATGTGGGTGCCCGGCTCGGTCGCGTACCTCGTGCCGCTCGCCGCCATCGGCTTGCGGTTGCTGTTTGGAGACAGCGAGCGCGTGGTCCGGGCGAGCGTTGGACGTGTGTTCCCAAGTAAAGTTGTTCCAACCGGGGGACTCACGTCCCCCGCTCGCCAAGCACTTCGCATCCCCCTTCCCATGCTCGCCGCCGCGCCGCCGAAGTCGCGGTTCGACCTCCTGCGCGTGCCGGTCGTCGGGCGGTTCCTGCGGTGGAAGCGCAGCCGCACGGCGCTGCAACTCCCGCTGCTCGTTCTCGCGAGCGCAGTTGTGATCGACGGGTTCACCGGCCCCGAACTCGCGCCGATGAACCTCGCCGGCGTGATGCCGTGGGTCCACTGGCGCGGGCTGCTCGTACTCGGGTTGCTCGTCGCCGGGAACGTGTTCTGCACCGCGTGCCCGTTCATGCTCCCCCGCACGATCGCGCGACGCTTCTTCCCGCCCACGATGGAGTGGCCACGGCAGCTCCGAAGCAAGTGGCTCGCGGTCGGGCTGCTGGTGGCGTTCTTCAACGCCTACGAAGCGTTCGCGCTCTGGGACAACCCCCGGCTCACGGCGTGGATCGTGGTCGGGTACTTCGTCGCGGCGCTCGCGGTCGACGGCATGTTCCGCGGCGCGTCGTTCTGCAAGTACGTCTGCCCCATCGGGCAGTTCAACTTCGTGCAGTCGCTCGCGGCGCCGCTCGAAGTCGCCGTCCGCGACCCGGCGGTCTGCAAGTCTTGCACGACGAAGGACTGCATCCGCGGGCGCGGCGACATCCCCGGGTGCGAGCTTGACCTCGCGCAGCCGCGGAAGCGCGGCAACATGGACTGCACGTTCTGCCTCGACTGTGTTCACGCCTGCCCGCACGACAACATCGGCGTGCTGGCGGTCCCCCGCGGTGGCGACCTCGCGACCGACCCGTTCCGCTCCGGCATCGGGCGCTTCAGCCGCCGGCCGGACATCGCGGCGCTCGTGTTCGTGCTGCTGTTCGCGGCGTTCGCCAACGCCGCCGGCATGGTCGGCCCCGTGCTCGAATGGGAGGCCGGCGTTCAGCGCGACCTCGGACTCGACCCGGCCGCGCTCGTGGTCGCGCTCGGCGTGCTCGCCCTCGTGATCGCACCCGTGCTGCTCGTCGGAAGCGCCGCGGTTCTCGCTCGCGCATTCGGTGGGTTGCGCCTCGGGGCCGTCGAAGTTGCGACGCGGTTCGCGTTCGCGTTCGTGCCGCTCGGGTTCGCCATGTGGCTCGCCCACTACGGCTACCACCTCGTCACCACCTACCGGGCCGCGTGGCCGGTCGCGCAGCGGTTCCTCTTCGACCAGGGCTGGACGGCGGTGGGCCTTCCGGTCTGGGCGGCGTGCTGCTGCGAGGCCCCGCCGGCGTGGCTGCCGAAACTCGAACTCGTGGTCCTCGACTGCGGGCTCCTCGGCACGCTCTACCTGGCGTACCATACGGCGCACAATCTCGTCCCAACTCGGCAGTGGTTCGGCGCGTTCGCGCCGTGGGCCGCGCTCGCCGTCGCGCTGTTCGCGTGCGGCGTCTGGCTCGTCCTCCAGCCGATGCAGATGCGCGGCGGGCAGTGAATTCCGGAACAGCGGGTCGACCATCGCGAGGAACCACCCCGCGTGGCGTTCGCCCATCGAGAGCCGCGCGTCGATCTCGTCCTGTTCCATGATGCGGCTCCCGGGAAGTGTGGTGCGAAGAGGCAGGCGACCGCGAGCGTCGCCGCACTACTATCCAAACGTTCATATGCCGAACGATCCGCGCGCTGTCAAACGCTCGCGGAAAAAATGTGCAGCGTGCGCGCCGGGGGCAGCGTGCCGCGGGGTCGTAGGATAGGCTCTGAGAAGCGGTGGCAGAATTGGTACGCGTTTTCGGTTCACGGTTCAGGTGGCCGCCCCTCACCCGCGACTCGCAGAGCCTCGTCGCGACCTCTCCC
>NZ_JBHYGG010000076.1:0-15935 GCF_051859125.1 Gemmata sp. | reverse complement strand
GTTTGGAGCCCCGGAGGGGCGGCGGATGGTAGCCAGGGGTGCGGCCCGCGTGCGGGCAAACCCCTGGTCCCCAGCGCAATGCGGATCACCCGAGGTTCTGTCGCCCCTCCGGGGCTCCGATACGCAACGCTCTCCTAACCAGGGGTTCCGCTCGAAGACTCGCTCCTGGCTACCCTCGGTCGCCGCATCCGCGGCTACCAACCGCGTCCTCTGTCCTCTGTCTGAAAATCTGCGTCTTCTGCGTAATCTGCGGATAAAACTGTCTTCGCCTTATCTTCTCATGCTTCTGCGTAATCTGCGGATGACTCTCTTCCCTGCTACTTCTTGTCCTGCTCGAACTCGCGGATGCTGAGGCGGGTCTGGTGCTCCTCGATCTCCTTGCCGTCGGGCGTGCGGCCCTGGAAGTAGTCCTTCTGCCACCCGCGCTTCACCGCCTCAGGGTCGAGCGTGCGGAGCCCGTGCAGGAACCCCTTCCGCCCCTCCTCCCACTTCCGGTACTGCTCGGTCAGCTCGGGGTTCGTCGCCAGTTGGGCGCGCTTCGGGACGAGGCTCTCGGCCAGCCCCCGCGGGATCGGCACCAGCATGCAAAACGGGTCGCCCCTCGCGAACGTCACCCACTCGCACACCCGGGTCATCTTCCAGTTCATCGTGAACGTCGAGGCGATCCAGTCCGACTCTACGATCCCCTCGAGCGGCTGGACGCCGTCCTTGATGAAGTTGCTCGGCCCCTTCACCCACAGGTTGATGCCGGGCGGGGTGCGGAACAGGAACGGGACCGTGAACGTGATGACCCCGCTGCCGAAGTGGCTGACGATGCGGTTGTCGACCGGGCCGTCGAACTGGAGCTCCACGTCCTCCTTGTTCACCCCGCCGTACCAGTACGCGCGGAAGCCCGCCGGGGACCCCATCACCCACCCGTTCTGGTTGGCGATGTTGAGCGGGAGGCACCGGTACGGGTGCCGCAGGTGGGCGCTGTCCATCCAGTCCCGGTTGATCGGGGCCGGGTCCAGGGGCGTGTCGACGTGCGGGTACAGTTCGTAGGCGTAGAACGGCTGCTCGGGAACCGGGGCCGGCTCGGACATGGGTTTCATCCTGAAACGGGTGTCGGTCGCGGGTCGCAACGAACCTTTACGTCTGCCCCGCGTCGGTGACGGAGCACACGAGGGGCTCGGGCGGGCGGTCGTAGGTGCGGCCGTCGCCGGTGCCGGTCGCGTGGTTGCGGAGCGCGAGCTGGTACAACTGCTCGCCGTTGGCCGTCGGGTAGTCGCCGGTCACGCACGCGCGGCACAGTTGCTCGGCCGGCAGGTCGATGCACCGCGCGACCGCGTCGACCGGGAGGTAGAACAGCGAGTCGGCCCCGAGTTCCTTCGCCATCGCGTCCTGCTCGGCGACCGTGGGCACCTTGCTGGCCATGAACTTCGGGGCGAACAGCTCCTTCACCGTGCTCATGTCGATGCCGTAGAAGCACGGGGCGATGATCGGCGGGCACGCGACGCGGACGTGGATCTCCTTCGCCCCGCCCTGGTCCCGCAGGTGGTGCAGCAGGCTCTTGAGGGTCGTGCTGCGGACGATCGAGTCCTCGACGAGCAGCACCTTCTTGCCCGAGAGCACCTCGCGCAAGGGGGTGAACTTGAGCCGCACCTTGTCGGCCCGGTTCGCGCCCTCGATGAACGTGCGGCCGATGTACCGGTTGCGGATCAGCCCCTCGACCGACGGGATGCCGAGCGCGAACGCCATCGCGTCGGCGGCGGCCTTCCCCGTGTCGGGGACCGGGACGACGACCGTCTCCTCGGGGTTCAGCGGCACCCGGCCGAGCGCCTTCTCCTGCTTGGCGAGCTCCTGGCCGAGCCGCGCCCGCGACAGGTACACGCTCCGGTCGTCGAACGAGCTGGACACGTTGGCGAAGTAGATCCACTCGAAGAAGCAGTGCGCCTTCCGCGGCGACGGGGCGTACTGGTGGACCGACAGCTCGCCGTCCTGGATCAGGATCATCTGGCCGGGTTCGAGCGACTTGATGTTGCGGAACCCGAGGTTCTGGAGCGCGACGCTCTCGCTGGCCGCGCCGAACACCGGGCCATCCTGAGAGTAGACGAGCGGGCGGATGCCGACCGGGTCGCGGAGGACGACCATGTCGCCCATCGCGTTGAGGAACGTGAGGTTGTACGCGCCGTCGAACTTGGTCGCGAGGTGGCGGAACATCTCGACCAGGTCGGGCCGGTCGTCACCGCGCAGCTCGTGCGCGATGTAGTGCATGATGACTTCGGTGTCGTTGTCGCGGGTCAGGTGGTAGTCGTGGTTGGTGAGGAGCTGCTCGCGGAGGTCGGCGAAGTTGGTGAGCTGGCCGTTGAACGCGAACGCGAACCACTTCCACTTGCACCCGTGCCGCCGCTCGAACGGCTGGGCGTAGCTCCGCTTCGTGGCCCCGCACGTCGCGTACCGGGTGTGCCCGATGGACCCGCGGCCGGCGTACTCCTCCATGATCGAGGCGTACTTGTGCGGGTGGTTGATCCGGAACGCCTCGATGACCGTGCCGACCTCCTTGTAGGTGTCGACGATCTGCTCGCGGTCCGGGTTGTACGTGGCCATGCCCGCGGCGAGTTGCCCGCGGTTCTGGAGGTCGAGGAGCATCCGCGGCATGAGCCGCGAGAGTTGGTCGGGGTCACCGGACCACACGGGCGAGCGGTCGCCGCGGCCCGGGAGGTAGTACAGCGCCGCCACACCGCATTCGTGGTGCAACTCGTCCATGTTACCGCCAGGCAGTAGGTGAGAGCGACCGGTGGGGTCACTATAGAACTTCCGCGGGGCCGGTCCAAGCACCGGGGCCGTACGAAAACTTCGCGCGACCGACCGAATCGCCGCCTGCGCGACCGATCCGCGCCAATCCGCACGGCCGGTTGCGTCGTCGGAACGGTGCCTCTCCGCCCCCATCTCATTGGAGAGTTCTGATGACTCGCCGGATTCTTACACTGGTGCTGATTGCCGCCGCGGGCCCCGTCGCCGCCGACAAGGGGGCCGACAAGCCGAAGACCGACCCCGCCGGGTTGCCCCTCGAACTCACGCTCACGGGGAAGACCACGAAGTACCCGCTCGACCTGGGCGGGCTGTCGGCCGACGACTTCAAGAAGGCGGTCGCGGCCGCCGGGAAGGGCCGCGGGAAGCCGCCGGCCACGCCGGCCGTCGACCTGACGGTCGAACTCAAGAACACGTCGAACGCGACGGTGCAGGTGTGGTCGAAGGGCGACCCGGTCGTGCTGACGCTCGAACTCAAGGGCAAGGGCGCGGTGAACGTGAGCCCGCAGGTGCCGGTGACGCTCGAGTTCCGGCTCCCCGAGGGCGTCGGGCTGGAGGCCGGCAAGTCGCTCACGTTCCCGGTGAAGTCGCTGACCAGCGGGTTCCGCGGGGCGGGCCACCTCGCGTACTGGACCGAGCCCGGCGAGTACGAACTGGTCGCGACGCTCAAGTCGGGCCTCCTGCCGATCCCGAAGGGCGCGATGGACAACGGCGACGGGTACGGCGTCGTCACCCTCACCACCGCCCCGCTCAAGATCACCGTCGAAGAGAAGAAGTAGTTCCGCGGTCAACGCTCCACGTTGACCCGTCCGGTTCGGGGCTTCTGGTTCCCGCACCGGGGGGAGCGGAGGTCTTCAATTCGCTTCACGCGGGGGCTCACGCCCCCGAGTCCTACTTCCTCTCGATGCGGTACAGCGCCTTCTCGGTGCGGAGCAGGAGCGCGTCGCCGTCGACGCCGTAGCTGGCGAGGGCGCGCTCGCCCATCTTGTTCGTCGCCACCGGGTCGTAACTGCTCCCGGGCTTGAACACGGTCGCGGTGCCGTCCTCGGCGAGCAGGTAGACGTGCCCGTTGGCGAACACCGGGGACGACGAGTACGCCTTGCCGACCCGCTCGTTCCACCGCTCCGCACCCGTCTTCGCGTCGATGCACGTCAAAGTGCCGTCGTCGGCGGCCATGTAGATCGCGTCGCCCACGAGGAGCGGCGAGGCGTTCCGCGGCACGCCCTTCTTGACGGTCCAGGCGACGTGCGTGTCGGTCACGTCGCCGGTGCCGTCGGCCCTGATGGCGTAGAAGACCGGGTTGTCGTACCCGGTGCTGAGGTACACGGTCCCGTTGGCGAACAGCGGCTTCGGCACCACCGAGTACCCGTTGTACTTCACCCGCCAGATTTCGGTGCCGGTCTTCGGGTCGAGCGCCATCACCACGTCGCTCCCCTGTGCGACCACCTGCTCCTTGCCGCCGACGGCGATGAGGAGCGGGGTGGCGAACGAGAACGGCTTCTTCGGCTTGGCGTCCCGCGGCGTCTGCCACGCGACCTTGCCGGTCTTCCGGTCGAGTGCGATCACCGCCTGCTTCTCGACACCGTCGATGCAGAAGATGAGCTTGTCGGCGGCGAGCACCGGCGACCCGCCGGCCCCGTGGACCGGCGTGTACTTCAGCGCCTCCTGGGTCCACACCTTGGAGCCGTCGTTCGCCTTCAGGCACGCGGTGCCCAGGTGCCCGAAGTGAACGAACAGGAACTCGCCGTCGAGCACCGGGGTCGGGCTCGCGTGGCTGTTCTTCGAGTGGATCTTCGCGGCGGTCTTCCCGTCCTCCTTGAACACCTCGGCGTCCCACAGCGTCTTGCCGGTCTTCGCGTCGAGGCACAGGGCGCGGAGCGAGTAGTCGCCCTTCCCCTCGCCCGGCACCGCGGTCGTGACGTAGACCTTCCCGCCGGCCGCGACCGGCGACGACCACCCGTTGCCGGGGAGTTCGACGCGCCAGGCGACGTTCTTGGTCTGGTCCCACTCGGTCGGGAGCTTGGCGGCGTCGGCGTGGCCGTCGCCGGCCGCCCCGCGGAACTGGACCCACTCGGCGGCCGCGACCGGCAGCGCGAGAGCGAGGGCGAAGCAAAGTGCGAGTGCTGCGCGTGGCATCGAGGGAAGCTCCGAAAAGTGAGTCGGTGGCGGGGAGTGCGTGACAGTGTACGGCCGGCCGAGCGGAGAATCCGTCGCAATTTCGCGGGAGCGGCTACGGGCCTTCGATGGTCCACCGCTCTCCGAACGCGGCCGCGGGGTCGGGCTCCGCGTGGACCGTGCGGCCCTCGAAGAACCCGCCCCGCAGCCCGAGCGTGAGCGGCACCGGCATCCGCCCGCCGTCGCGGAGCAACTTGGCGACGACCGTCGCGGCGAGTGCGCTGCCGTTCTTGTCTTCGAGGCGGAGGGTGAGTTCACCGAGGTCGTACGGGAACGTGCCGCCCGCGATGGTGATGTTCCGCAGGTGCGGGGGCGTGAGCGGGTCGAACGGCAGCGGGGTGACGACGCCGGGCCGGAACTGCCGCCACAACCGCTCCGCCACCACGGTGAAGAACGCTCCGGTGTCAACGACGGCGGCCGTGATCGCGAAATCTCCCGAGAGAATCGAAGTCTTGAGGGATCGCATGAAGTTCACGTAGGCGACCAACCGCAACGCGGGCAGCGAATCGCGGGTGCCGTCCGGTCCACGGAACCAAATCGTGTGCGGCGGTTGAGCGCTGCGAATGTAGAGCGTTAGCGGTCTCGCCACGACACACCCACCTACCACTCCAGGGGGGGGATGGAAATGGCTACGAGGCGCGCTCTCTTGAGGTCGGGCTCGGCCTCGAACACGCGCCGGTGGACTTCCTCGGGGTCCGGGCCGTAGCCGAGGATGCGGCCGTCGGTCGCGAGGACGTAGTCGCCGACCGCGGGGTCGATGCCGTTCTTCCCGAGTTGCGTGGTGATCCATTCCAGGATCTCGATGCGGGCCAGCACGTCCTCGCGCGAGCCGATGCCGGGGTACGCGAACTCGCCCCACTCGGCGGCGATGGCCTCGGTGTCGTAGGCGTCGTCGTCGGCGGGGCGGTCGGGGGCGGGCGGCGGGTTGGCGGTCATTGTCGGGCCTCCGGTGGCCCCGTCATGATACCCCGGCCGGCTCGGTGAGGGCAACCGGCGCGTCGTCGAGGACCTTGCGGATGGCGGCCGCGAGCGCGCTGGGCGTGTACGGCTTCTGGAGGAACCCGGTGCCCGGGTCGGTTGGCAGGTCGGTGACCGTGTGGCCGCTGGCGAACAGCACCGGCACGTGCGGGTCGATCTTGCGGATGAGCTGCGACGCCTGGCGGCCGGAGAGCTGCGGCATGCTCAGGTCGAGGACGACCAGCGCGACCCGGCCCGCGGCCCGCTCGGCGCGGAACACCTCGACGGCCTCGGCCCCGTCGGCGGCGAGCACCACGCGGTACCCCTGGCGCTCCAGCGCGCTGCGGGCCATCGCCCGGACCAGCGGCTCGTCGTCGGCCACGAGGATCACCTCGCCGCGGCCCCGGTCGAGCTGCGCCAGGAGCTTCGACTCGGTGACCTCGGCGGCCGGGTCGAGGGGCTCGCCCCGCGGCAGGTACACGTCGAACCGGCTCCCCGCGCCCGGGGCGCTGGAGCACTCGACCCACCCGCCGTGGGCCCGCGCGACGCCGTACACGACGGCGAGCCCCAGCCCGGTCCCCTGGCCGACGTCCTTGGTGGTGAAGAACGGCTCGAAGATCTTGGCCCGCACGTCGTCGGTCATGCCGACGCCCGTGTCGGACACGCTGACGCACACGAACCCCGCGGCCGACGGCGGGGCCTCGGAGCCCGGGGGGCAGGCGTCCGGCGCGTTCCACGTGTCGATCGCGATCGTGCCGCCGTCGGGCATCGCGTCGCGGGCGTTGAGCGACAGGTTCATCAGCACCTGCTGCACCTGGACCAGGTCGGCCGCGACCGGGGCCAGGTCCGGGGCCGGGGTCACCCGGATGCCGATCCGCGGGTCGATGGTCCGGCGGAGCAGCTTGACCGCCCCGGCGACCACGGCGTTGAGGTCCAGGGTCTCGGTCCGCAGCGGCTGCCGGCGGGCGAACCCGAGCATCTGCTTGGTGAGTTCCGCGGCCTGCTTCGCGGCCCGCTCGGCCGACACGAGCAGCTCGGCCTCCTCGTCCCCGGCCCCGCCCGAGCGGATCAGTTCGAGGTTCCCGAGGATGATGGTGAGCAGGTTGTTGAAGTCGTGCGCGATGCCGCCCGCGAGCCGGCCCACGGCCTCCAGCTTGTGCGACTGGCGGAGCTGCTCCTCCAGGCGGTTCTGCTCGGTCACGTCGCGGCCGGTGACGATGAGCCCGACGATCTCGTCCCCGACGCCCCGGAGCGGGGACACGGCGACGTCGAGCAGCGCCTCGCGGCCGTTGGGGAACGACGCCCACTCCTTGGCCCGGACCGTCTCCCCGGTGGCCAGCACCTGGTCCTCAACGGCCCGCATCCGGTGCGCCCAGTCCTCGGTCCCGGACACCTCGTCCCGCCGCTTGCCGATCATCTCGACGATCGGCACCCCGGTCAGCTCCTCGAACGCCGGGTTCGCGCCCAGGAACCGCCGGTCCCGGTCCTTGTAGCACACGACGTCGGGGACCGACGCGAACAGCCCCTCCAGCAGCGCGCTGTGCCGGGCCAGGGCCAGGGCGGTCCGCTCCCGCTCGGTCACGTCGCGGTAGTTGAGCACCACGGCCCGCACGCTCGGGTCGTCGAGCCGGTTGCACCCGTTCATCTCGATGACCCGTACGGTCCCGTCGGCGGCGACCATGCGGACCGTGTTGGCCACGTCCTCGCCGGGCCGGTTCAGCGCGTCGTCGAACTTGTCCCGGGCCGCCCCCAGGTCGTCCGGGTACGCGAACTCGAACACGTTGCGGCCGGTGATGGTCGCCGGGTCGTACCCGAGGATGTCCCACACCGCGGGGGTCGCGTACCGGATCACCCCCCCGTCGTCGAGGAGCATGATCCCGTCCCGGCTCTTCTCGACCAGCGCCCGGAACCGCTGCTCCCGCTGCCGCAGCGCCTCCTCGGACTGCCGCTGCTCGGTCACGTCCACCAGGCACCCGTCGAGCCGCGTGGGCCGGCCGGCCGCGTCCCGCACCACCTGGAGCCGGTCCCGGACCCACCGCACGGTGCCGTCGGCCGACACCACGCGGTACTGCGCCTCGGCGTCGGCGGTCGGACCGGTCAGCAGCCGGCGGAGCCCGGTGCGGTACGCCTCCCGCTCGGCCGGGTGGATCACGTCGCCCCACTTGAACGGGTGGTCGAAGTAGTCCCCGGGGCGGCCGGCCAGCCGGGCCAGGAGCGGGGACACGTACCGGAACTGCCACCCGGCCAGCACGTCCGGCCCGGGGGCGCGCTCGGCGCTCCACAGCGCCGCCGGGGAGTTGCTGAGCACCTGCCGCAGTTCGGACTCGACCCGGCGGGCCTGCGCGAACGCCTGCCGCCGCTCGCGGTCGTCGCGGGCGATGATGAGGCCGAGCGGGTTCGGGGTGACGTGCAGCCGGGACACGGTCAGGTTCACCGGGATCCAGGCGTCCTCCTTGGTGCGGAGGAGGAACCCGTCCTGCCCGTGGAACACCATCGTCTTGGTGAACGCGGTCCGGAGCCGCTGGACCCCGCCCTGGGCCTCGTACCGGAACAGGTGCGTCGCCGGGAGCTGGAGGATCTCGTGCCGCGTGAACCCGGTGAGCCGCAGCACCACCGGGTTGATCTCGATGAGGCGGTCGGTCTCCGGGTCGAGCAGGAACAGCGCGTCCCCGATCTCCTGGAGGAGCGCTTCCGCGAGTTCGGCCTGGTTGTACGTCATCATTGGGACGGGCTGCCGGGGCTGGGTGCGAACGGTGGGCAGTCGCTGGCGAGCCGGCGCGACTTCACTTTCCCGCGGGGCCGACACTCTTAATCGTATGGAGCGGGAACAACTTGTAGCCGACGTCCACCTCGCCGATCAACCCCACCACGGTCGCCGCGTCCTTCTCGGCCCCCGTCGCCAGCGGGACCACCACGAGCCGCTCCGGTGCCCCCGCCGCCTCGACCTCGACCGCCGCGAAGTGCGTGTTCGCGTCGGTCGCCAGCACCTCCAGCCGCGTCAGCTTGTCGTCGAGCGGGACCGGCGGCCCCTTGCGGGACGGGAGTTCGGCCGCGAGCCGCTCGGTGCCGTCCTGGTGGTGGTACAGCACCTTCAAGTTGCGGACCCGCACGACCGGGTTGGCCGGCTCCTTCTGAACGATGCGCACGGCCCACTCGGTGCCGGCCCTCGGTGACGGCAGCGGCTTCGCGTCCGGGAACGCGACCGCCTTCACCGCCGCCTTACCGGGGACGCCCGCGACGACCGGCGCGACCTTGGCGGCCGCCCTCGGGTCGGCGATGCCGAGCGTGTTCAGCCCCTTGTACTGGAGCGTGCCGACGACCGGCTCCTTCGCCCCCTTCAGCGCGTAGGCGACGGTGAGCTTCTCGTAGTCGTACTTCGCGGACTCGACGTGAGAAACCGGGATCAGCGTCAGCACGCCGTCGACGAGGGTGGTGGAGACCGGCTCGCGGACCTTCAGCGCCAGCGGCCCGAGCTTCTCCTCGGCCGAGCCCTTCGGGTCGGCCAGCCACGCGAGCCGGCGGGTGCCAACGGTGAGCTTCGCCCCGGCGACCCTGGTTTCCTTGCCGTCGAGGTCGGTGACGGTGACCGCCGCGGGCGTGGGGGTCTCGTCGGCCGGGCGGGCCGGCAGGACCGCGGCCAGGGAAATAGCGCACACGGAACACCAGCACCAGTGCATGGCGACCCTCGGGGCGTTCGGTTGCCACGTGGTAAGTGGCGGGTGGTTCATGTTCCGCCGGAACCGAATGAGGGGCAAGGGGAAAAAGTGTTAACAGGCCGCCTTGCGGACTCGGCGGGGGCGCGACATAATCTCAAAGGTTTCAGGGGAACAGCTCCACGACCGTGTGCGGTTTCAACGGACACCGAGACGGGAACGAGTCGAACCGTGGACGACATATTTCTGCCCTCCGGCCGCCTCCGCCCGGACATTCTGGATGAGCCGACGGCGCGTGTGCTGAGGGAGTCCCTCTCACTAACCCGTTCGACCAACTGGGATAGCGTCCGAACCCCCCACCTGTTCATGGGGCTCCTCGCCGCCCCCGACTCGGGCGTCGCCAAGTGGGCCAACCGCCTCGGGGCCGACCTCCCCGGTCTGCTCGACCAGTTCCGCGAGTTGTTCTGTCAGCAGAACGCCGAGCCCGTCCCGCCGCTGCTGCTCAACCGCGAATTCCTGTCCGACAATGTGATCCGCCTGCTCCGCGACGCGCACGGCCGCGCCGGCGACTGCGGCCGCCACAGCGTGACCCCGATGGACCTGCTCATCACGCTGTTCACGACGCCGAACAGCATCGTGGCGGAGTGCTTCGAGCGCATCGGCGTGACCGCCGCCAAGCTCACCGAACTCGCCGTCCTCGCCGAACGCGACGTGCCGATCAAGTGAAGTGACGTGGGAGCGTCTGCGACAGGGGCGACTTCGGGCTCACGATCCGCGGACTACGGCTTCCACCTCGGCGATCAGCGACTCGAACGGCACACCCCCGGTGGCTTCGATCTCGCGAACTCCCTCCAAGAACTCTTCGGCGTCGAACGTCTGCTGTGCCCACGCCAGCAACACGGGCGGGATCGGCTCGCGAGGGAATGGTTCGGGCGATTCGGCCGGTGTCGTGTTCATGGCAATCCTCCGCAATGTTCGCTCACGGATTGTACCACCCACAATCGGCTGACGGAAGCCGGCGGTGTGCCTTGGATTTGGGCGAGCGGGGGATGGGGGTCGCACCGGGGGACTTACGTCCCACTCGCCAGACTATTTGGTTCGGCCTCGGCACCCGGCTCCGCATCGAGGTGTTCCGCCCCGACCTGCTGGTACAACTCGCGGAGGGCGGCCGCCGCACGCTCCGCCAGCGCGTACCAGCCGGGGTTCGCGACGCACGCCGGGTGCTCCAGCAGGTATCGCTCGGCCATGTCCGACAGGAGCGACGCCCGGTCGAGCAGTTCGTGACACCCCGGTGTTCCAGGCCGGTGTCCGTCGGCCCACCCCGGACCGGCACCCGCTGCCAGCGCCAGCGCCCGGCGCTCGCGGTCGGTTTCCTCGGGAACGCCGCTCGCCGTAGACATGCTCAATCCTCCAGGCCGGCCTGACACAGGATGCTCCGCTAAGAACCCTTGAGTACGCGCCCGAATTTGAGCTTGTCGAGGGCGATCAGCGCGGCAGCCAGGTTTGCGTCCACTCCTCCCTCGGAATATGTGTCGGCCGTCACCCGAGCGAAGAGGATTAGGTCCATTCGAGGGTTCCAGGTGCTGTTGGGGAAGTCCATCAAGTGTGGATCGTTTGGAATATGCTCCTCACCGCCATCGAGTCGCAGGAATTCGTAGGCGACGCCCCAGAAGAACATGCGATCGTCATCCTCGTGAAACCCGCACGTCGCTTCGTTGACCTCGGCCGATGTCCATGTCCGTGGCTGGTCTACTCGGTCCGCGGTGGTGAGGAACAGCAAGCCGTAGCGGTCGGAAAACCACTTGGTCCGAAAGCGAAAGCGGAACTCCTGCTTCCCCGACCCCATCCACCCCGAGCGGTGCTCGACAACCGCTGTGCCATCGTCCGCAAAAGTGAGGTCAGCCCCGTTCGATCCACCGCTGGCAGCGACGTAATGTGAGTAATGATCTGACACTCTGGCGTCCTCCGGCGACTCAACAACCGCCCAAGTCGCGTGTCAGTGAGTGGAATTGCTCTCGAATCGTAATCGGGTTCAGCCAGAAGTCAATCATTGACATGCGGTGCTGTGCGGTTCCGCTCCCCGGAAACGCAGCGGGCCGGGGGCGATTGAGTGCGCTCCCGGCCCGGTGGTTCGTTGCGGTGCGGTTGAAGATCAACCGAAGCGGCCGGTGATGTAGTCGCGGGTCTGTTCCTGCGTCGGGTTCGAGAACAGGCGGTCGGTCGGGCCGGTCTCGACGATCCGCCCCTCGAAGAAGAACGTCGTGTGGTCCGACACGCGGGCTGCCTGCTGCATGTTGTGCGTCACGATCACGATCGTGTAGTCCCGCTTCAACTCTTTAATCAGCTCCTCGATCGCCTGCGTCGACTTCGGGTCCAGCGCGCTGCACGGCTCGTCCATGAGGAGGACGTCCGGCTCGGTCGCCAGGGCGCGGGCGATGCACAGCCGCTGCTGCTGGCCGCCGGAGAGTTCGAGGGCCGAGGCGTGCAGCCGGTCCTTCGTCTCGTTCCACAGCGACGCCTGCTTGAGGCACCGCTCGACGGTGTGGTCGAGCCGCTGGCGGCTCCGCTCGCCGGCCATCCGCGGGCCGAACGCGATGTTCTCGTAGATCGTCTTCGGGAACGGGTTCGACTTCTGGAACACCATCCCGACGCGGCGGCGGAGGTCGGTCAGGTTCGCCGCGGGGCCGTAGATGTCCTCGCCGGCGACCTCGACCGTCCCCGTCTTGCGGGCGCCGTCGATCAGGTCGTTCATGCGGTTCAGGAGCCGCAAGAGCGTGGACTTGCCGCACCCGCTTGGCCCGATGAACGCCATCACCGACCGGGCCGGGACCGACAGCGAGACGTTGAACAGCGCCTGCTTCGCGCCGTACCAGAAGTTGACGTCGCGGACGGCGATCTGCTCGGCGCTCTCGGCCCACGACTCGGGCGCGTCGCGGGTGGTGTTCCGGGCCGTGCGGAGGGGCGGTGCGGCGAGTTGGGTCACGGTACACCCGGGGTGTGAACGGGGGCGGGCGGCTACTGAGCCACGTTCACTTCTACACCCCGATTGTGAAGACTGGTGGTAGGTTGCGTGAAGCCTGCGCCGATCCCCCGGACCAAACGATTCCTACGCGCGTTCTTCACGCGACCTTCACGCCCACCTCGTTAGCTTAACCGCGGTTCCCGCACACTCCTCGGACCTCACCATGCTGAACCGCCTTTCCCTGCCGACCCTGGCCCTGCTCGCCGCGCTCACGGGCGGGTGCGGTCCGAAGTCCGGCGGCGCGCCGCGAATCAGCGGCGGCGGCGCGACGTTCGTGGACCCCATCATGCAGAGGTGGTCCGGCGAGTACAAGACGGCGAAGAAGGTCGAAATCGACTACGTCTCGAAGGGGTCGGGCTACGGCATCACGAACGTGACCTCGAAGAACCTCGACTTCGGGTGCTCCGACGCGCCGATGAACGCGAAGGAGGTCGAGGCGGCGAAGGCGGCCGGCGGCGAGGTCGTTCACGTCCCGGTGACCGTCGGTGCGGTCGCGGTCGTCTACAACCTGCCGGCCGCGAAGAACCTGACGCTCACGGGAGAAGTGCTGGCCGACATCTACCTCCGCAAGGTCGTGAAGTGGAACGACCCGGCCATCCTGAAGCTGAACCCGGCGGCCGACGCGGCGGCGCTGGACGCCGACATCACCCCGGTGGCGCGGGCCGAGTCGAGCGGCACGAGCAGCATCTTCACCGAGTACCTGGGCAAGCGGAGCCCGGAGTTCGCCAAGGCGGTGGGGGCCAGCAAGAGCCCGAAGTGGCCGGCCGCCGGCGTGCTCGGCAAGGAGGGCAACGACGGCGTCGCGGGGCACGTCAAGGACGCGGCCGGCACCATCGGGTACGTCGAACTGGCCTACGCGAAGAAGAACAACATCCCGTTCGCGACGCTCGTGAACAAGGCCGGCAAGCCGGTGGCCCCGGACGCGGCCGGCGTGACCGCGGCGGTCGGTGCGGCGATGAAGGTGAAGCAAGAAAAAGAGCCGTACGCGCTGCACCCGCTCGCGTTCTCGTTCACCGACGCCGACGGCGACGCCGCGTACCCGATCGTCGGCGCGAGCTACGCGATGCTGTTCAAGAAGCAGCCGAGGGAGAAGGGCGAGGTGATCGTCGCGTTCCTGAAGTGGGTCGTCGCCGACGGCCAGAAGTTCGCGACCGAACTCGACTACGCCCCGCTCCCCGCCGACCTGACCAAGAGGGCCGAGGAGGTTCTCGGCACCGTGACGTTCGAGTGAGTTCGGATTCGACCAACCACCCGGGCGAGCCGGGAGCGTGAGCGACCGGAGGAAACCTGCTCCGGTCGCTCACGCTCCCGGCTCGCCAGGAAGATGCCCGCCCCCGTGAGTGCATGACCCAGCCACCCGCCGGCCCGTCCACCGTGTCCCTCGGCGACCGCCTGTTCGCGGGGCTGTGCCAGTCGTCGGGCGTGTTCGTCCTCGCGATCGCCGCGGCGCTCGTCGCGGTCCTCGCGCTCCAGGCGTGGCCGGCGCTCCGGCACTTCGGCGAGTGGAACGTCCTCACCAGCGCCAACTGGGACCCCGAGAACCCCGACCCCGAGAAGCGGTCGTACGGCGCACTACTGTTCGTGTACGGCACGCTCGCGACGGCCGCCATCGCGATGCTCGTCGCGGTGCCGCTCGGGGTCGGCGCGGCGACGTACCTGTCCGAGATCGCCTCGCCCCGCGTCCGCACCGTCAGCGCGTTCCTGCTCGAACTGCTCGCCGCGATCCCGAGCGTCATCTTCGGGTTCTGGGCCGTCGAGTTCCTCGCCAAGCGCGGCCTCGCCCCGGCCTACGACCTGTTCGGTCTGAAGCACCAGTCGGGCGAGGGGATCGTCGCCGCCGGGCTGGTCCTCGCCGTGATGGTGCTGCCGTACATCACCGCCCTGACGTTCGACGTGTGCCAGGCGGTCCCGCGGTCACAGCGCGAGGGCTCGCTCGCGCTCGGCGCGACCCGCTGGCAGACGATCTGGAACGTCGTTCTTCCTTATGCGAGGCCGGGTACGATCGCCGCGTGCGTGCTGGCCCTGGGCCGCGCGCTCGGCGAGACGATGGCCGTCACGATGGTGATCGGCAACGCCCAGCACCTCGACCTCGCGCTGACCGCGACCGGCGACTCGATCCCGAGCATCATCGCCAAGCAGCTCCACGAGACGACGGCCGGCGACCCGAAGCGGTCGGTGCTGATCGCGCTCGGGCTCGTGCTGCTCGCGATCACGCTGTTCACGAACCTGGTGGCCCGGCTGCTGCTCCGCTGGTGGGCCGCGACGCCGCGGGCGAGGGCGAGCAAGCCGATCCGCGTCACCGAGGTCGCCGAGGTGCCGCCCCGCGACCCGAGCGACGCCGCGGCCGCCCGCCGCAAGGCCGAGCGCCGCGACAAGCTGATGACCGGCGTCCTCGCCGGGTGCCAGTTTCTCACCGTGGTCCCGCTGTTCCTGATCCTCGGGTACATCACGTACAAGGGCGCGGGCCAGGTGACCGGCGCGTTCTTCACGAACCTGCCGAACGACAAGCCGCCGGGCCTGTACCACGCGCTCGTCGGCAGCGCCACGCTCGTCGTGCTCGCCGCCGCGTTCGCGATCCCCATCGGGATCACGGCCGCGATCCTGCTCAGCGAGTACCGGAACAACCGATGGGTCGCGCCGGTGCGGTTCGTGGCGGAGCTGCTCGGCGGGGTGCCGTCGATCATCATCGGCGTGTTCGCCTACGCGATCCTGGTGACGCCGTTCTGGCTCGCGCCGGGCGAGCGCCCATGGGGGTACTCGGCGTGGGCCGGCGGGTTCGCACTGGCGGTGATGATGCTCCCGGTGCTGGTGCGGTCGGGCGAGGAGGCGATGCGGCTGGTGCCGAACAGCCTCCGTGAGGCGAGCTACGCCCTCGGCGCGAGCCGCCGGCAGACGGTGCTGCGGGTGGTGATCCCCGCGGCGCTGCCGGCGATCATCACCGGCGTACTGCTCGCGGTCGGCCGCATCGCCGGCGAGACGGCCCCGCTGATCCTCACCGCCCGCGGGTCGCAGTTCGTGGCCCGGTCGCTGTCGGACGCGACGCCGTCGCTGCCGTACTACGTGTACGACTTCGCGAAGCGGCCCGACGAGGCGCTGAAGAACCTCGCGTGGGCCGGGGCGTTCGTGCTGGTCGTGGTCGTGCTGCTGCTGAACGTGGCGGTGCGGCTGCTGGCCGGCAAGCGCGTCGTCGCCGCGGCCCGTGCGGACTGACGTGCGGGCACGGGCATTACTGCGTGTCCCGCGGCCGGCCCCTCCCAGGTTTATCAGCCCCGGAGGGGCGGCAGATGGTAGCCAGGGGTGCGGCCCGCTTCGGGCAAACCCCTGGTCCCCGGCGCGAC
>NZ_JBHYGG010000075.1:0-15983 GCF_051859125.1 Gemmata sp. | reverse complement strand
CCCGCGGCCGGCCCGACCCGCGGGGGGGCCGGGCACCCTTGGTGTGCCCGCCCCTCGCGCGTTGCGACCGGGTTCTACGCCTCGGGCGGCGCCGTTGCCGCGGCGGCCTCCACGGGCTTCCGCGACACCACGTAGAACAGCAGCATGTTGCGGCCGTAGCTGCGGACGTCCCACGCCTCGCGGTCGGGGAGCTGCTCGAGCGGGAACCCGTCCTCGGCCTGGATCGTCAGCACCGACTCGTCCGGCGCCTTCGCGAGCAGCGTGTTCATCAACTTCAGGAACTCCTCGGCCTTCTGGCTCAGGTCCGGGAACGGCGGGCTGAGGAACAGGTTCACCGCGTCCTTCCCCGCCGGGATCCACCGCTCGGCCCACCGGTACACGTCGGCCTTCAGCACCTGCGCCTTGTCGCCCACGCCGAACTGCGCCGCGTACTTCTGGATGTCGGCGACCTGCCGCGGGTCGAACTCGATGAACCGGGCCGCGGTCGCCCCGCGGCTCAGGGCCTCGAGGCCGACGACGCCGGTGCCGGCGAACACGTCGTAGAACACGCGGTCCGGGACGGCGTTCCCGAGGATGCTGAACAGCGCCTCGCGGACCATCTGCGGCGTCGGCCGCATCCCCTCGTGGACGACGACGGTGAGCTTCCGCCCGCGGAGCGTGCCGGCGACGATGCGAATTTGCGTTTTCTCAAGCATGACGGACCGACACCCCTGGCGGAAAAAGGTTCACTTGGCAGAGAAGAGGATGAGATTTATCCGCAGATTACACAGATGGACACGGATTAGGAATCTGAGGACAGAGGAGCGTACCCGCTGGTACTTTGCTGATCGCTCTCCTCTGTCTGAAAATCTGTGTCCATCTGTGTAATCTGCGGATAACTCTCTTCGTCCTCGCGCTACACCTCGTCGTCGGGTTCGTCCGCGGCGGGGTGGTGCCTACGTATCATCTTACGCACCGTGGCCCGCGCGAGGCCCAACCATCGTGCGGCGACCAGACGGTTTCCGTCCAGTTGCCGCAGCACCTCGTCCAGAAGTGCCGGC
Organism: Gemmata sp.; assembly: GCF_051859125.1. Classification (NCBI taxonomy): domain Bacteria; kingdom Pseudomonadati; phylum Planctomycetota; class Planctomycetia; order Gemmatales; family Gemmataceae; genus Gemmata; species Gemmata sp. The sequence goes on along the minus strand of NZ_JBHYGG010000075.1, from coordinate 14,943 downwards.
TCGACCGTGTCGAGGAGCTGCTGGTGGAGTTCCGCCGGCTCCCCGTCCTTCTGGCGGGTCCGCTCCCGCACCCACTCGGTGACCAGCGACCGCAGCCGCTCGCTCGCCCCGACCGGGCCGGACTCCGCCGCGGGCTCGGGGAAGTGCTCCGGCCGGAGCGGGCCGCCGCGGGCCTCGATCGCCGCGTGCTCCAGCGCGTTCCGCAGCTCGCGGACGTTCCCCGGCCACGGCCGCGACTTCAGGAACGCCCGCGTGTCGGCCGGCAGCACCTCGGCCGGGTTCGCGACGGCGAACTTCCGCAGGAAGTGCTCGGCGAGCGGGGGGACGTCGTCGACGCGGTCCCGGAGCGGGGGCAGGTGGATCGGGTACACGTTCAGGCGGTAGAACAGGTCGTGCCGGAACGTGCCCTCGCGCACCCCGGCCGACAAATCGGCGTGCGTGGCCGAGACGATCCGCACGTCCACGGTCTGCGGTTCGCCGCCGCCGACCGGGATCACCTCCTGCCGCTCCAGCACGCGGAGGAGCTTCGCCTGCACCGGGAGCGGGATGTCGGCGAGTTCGTCGAGGAACACGGTGCCGCCGTCGGCGAGCGCGAGGAGCCCGTCGCGGGGCCTGTCGGCGCCGGTGAACGCGCCCTTGGTGTGGCCGAACAGTTCGCTCTCGACGAGGTTCGGGTTCAGTGCCGCGACGTGGACCGGCAGGAACGGCTTGTTCCGCCGCGGGCTGTTCGCGTGGACGGCCCGCGCAACCAGTTCCTTCCCGGTGCCCGACTCGCCCGTGATGAGGACGCACGCGGTGGTCGGCGCGACGAGCGCGATCCGCTTGAACACCGCCTGGATGCCGGGGCTGCGGCCGACGATCGCGTCGGGCGACGGGTCGATGTCGTTCTCGGCGAGCGGCACACGTGAGTCCGCCGCCCCGGGCACGCTCCGCGTGAGGGCCCGCTTGGCGGCATCGATGGCCTGGGCGAGGTCGAACGGCTTGGCCAGGTAGTCGAACGCGCCCCCCTCGACGGCCTTCACGGCCGTGTTGAGGTTCCCGTGCGCGGTCATGACGACGACGGCGGCCGCCGGCGCGATGGCACGCAGCTCGGCGAGCGCCGTGAGGCCGTCCATGCCCGGGAGCCGCACGTCGAGGAACACGACGTCGGGGGCGTGCTTGCGGGCCTGCGCGAGCCCGTCCTCGGCGCTGGCCGCGACGCCGACGCGGTACTTCTCGCGCTCGAACGCCCGCCGCAAGCCCCAGGCGATCGGCTCCTCGTCGTCAACGATCAGGATGCTTGGCATGGGGGTTATTCTACCACGGCGCGCGTGACGCTGAGAACTCGATCGCGTGGGCGTCGGACATGCGGGCGTCCTCGCGAAGTGCGTCGATCTTACAACAAAGCTCTGGAGCGCGCCAGTTTCCTGCCAAGCAGGAGCGTCCGCGATCGGAGCGACGTTTCTCCGGTCGCGGGCGCTCCCGGCTCGCCGCGGCTTCCCCACCCGTACAATAGCCGCTCTTACTTCACGGAGCCTCCATGCCGTTCAAAGCCCTCGGTCTTCACCCGCTGCTCGTCAAGGCGACGCGCGACCTCGAGTTCACCGAGCCCACCCCGATCCAGGCCGGCGCGATCCCGCACATCCTCGCCGGCCGCGACCTCATCGCCACCGCGCAGACCGGGACCGGCAAGACCGCCGCGTTCCTCCTGCCGATCCTGCACAAGCTCATCGACCAGCCCCGCGGCCACTCGCGGGTCATCATCGTGTCGCCCACCCGCGAACTCGCCGAGCAGATCGAGGACGGGTGCCGCCGCCTGGGCAAGCACACCAACCTGCGGTCCACGCTGGTCGTCGGCGGCAAGCCGATCGCCCCGCAGGAGCGCGCCCTCCGCACCGGGCCGGACCTCGTGGTCGCCACCCCGGGCCGGCTCCTCGACCACATGAACCACGGGATGAAGTTCGAGAAGGTGGCGACCCTCGTGCTCGACGAGGCCGACACAATGCTCGACATGGGGTTCCTCCCGGACGTCAAGCGGATCATCGGCAAGCTCGCGAACCTGAACCAGACGCTCATGTTCTCCGCGACCATGCCGCCGGTGATCGGCAAGCTCGCCGCGGACATCCTCGACAACCCCGCGACCGTTCAGATCGGCCGCCGCACCGCGACCGCCGTGGGCATCACCCAGGCCGCGTACCCGGTGCCCACGCACCTGAAGACGGCACTGCTGCGGCACCTGCTGCGGAACACCGAGATGCCGTCGGTGCTGGTGTTCGTGCGGACCAAGCACAACGCGAAGCGGCTCGCGAAGACGCTCGCGACCGACGGGTTCACCGTCGCCGAACTGCACAGCAACCGCACGCCGGCCCAGCGGACCCGGGCAATGGACGGGTTCCGCCGCGGGGGGTTCCAGGTCATGGTGGCGACGAACGTGGCGTCCCGTGGGATCGACGTGGACCACATCACGCACGTCATCAGCGTGGACGTGCCCGACGTGCCCGAGGAGTACGTCCACCGGATCGGCCGCACCGGGCGGGCCGGGGCCGAGGGCGACGCGTTCGTGCTGGTGGCCCGCGAGGACGAGCAGGCGCTGAGCCGCATCGAGCGGCAGATCGGCCAGCGGCTCCCGCGGGTGACGCTCCCGGAGTTCGATTACACCTCCCCCGCCCCGAAGGCGGCCCCGGACGCCGGGGGCGGCCCGCGGGGGCGGTCGCAGGGCGGCGGAGGGCGGTCACAGGGCGGCGGCCGCTCGGGTGGTTCGTCGGGATCGGGGCGATCGTCGGGCGGTGGGGGCGGCAGTGGCCAGGGCCGGCCCGGTCGCCGCGGGCCGTGATTGTGGTTCTCTCCTCTCGCCGCACCGCAGAGCGGTGCGGCGAGGAGAGAGGTGGCCCTGGTTGGGGCGGGGCCCTCTTGTTGCACTCTCACGCGCTGAACACCACGCGCTCGCCGTACTTCCGCCGCAACTCGGTCCGCGTCTCGTGGCCCAACTGATCGCCGTCGAGCACGAGGGCCGCGAGGTCGCGGGGCACCTGGGCGTCGAGCAGGCCTTGCATCCCGAACGCCGAGATCACGTTGCCGCGGAGGTCGAGTTCGACGAGGTTCGGCCAGAACTTCGCACGCGGGAGCCGCCGCGTTCCCTTGTCGCCGAGCCGGCACCCGTGCAGGTCGAGCGACCGCAGCCCGGCCAGAGCCCGCGACGCCGCCAGCACCCGGGCCGCCCGCGGGGCCAGTGGGTTGCGGCTCAGGTCGAGCCGCCGCAAGCCCGCCACGTTGGGGGACGCCGTCAGCGCCTCCAGCCCGTCGGCCTGGCCCCCCGCACTCGACAACTTCAGCACCCGGAGGGACGGCGGGAGCGAGCCCGCCAGCGCCCGGACGCCGTCGTTTCCGAACGGCTCGTCCGACACGTTCAACTCGACCAGACTGCCGAGGGTCGGTCCGTCGCACAGTCGGCGGACGTGCTCGCTCGTCAGCGACATGTTCGAGAACGACAGGCGCTCCAGCCCGCGACCGGTGTGGAGCGCGTCGATCAGGTCGAACAGCGACTCGTAGCCGGTGTGGAAGTGCAGCCCGCGGACCGCCCGGCCCAGCGGCGACTGGTACAGGTCCTCCACGACGACCGGCATCCCGGCCCCGCTGGCCCGGCCGAAGTAGATGTCGGTGACGCCCAGCGCCGCGGGGGTGTTGCGGAGCACGATCAGCGGCTCGATCGGGTTCGAGACGAAGTGCAACTCGCGGAGGAACGGGACGGCGGCCGACACCGCGAACCGTCGCCAGTCGTCGAGTGTCGCGGTGTAGAGGTGCACCGCGCCGAGAGGCACGCGGCCCAGGACCGCCGGCTCGATCTGGTCCCAGACGGCCGGCGTCTTGAGGTTCAGCCGCCACCCCAGCCCGCGGCGGAACGGCTCGTCCGGCCACGAGGCGTGGTACTCGTTCAGCGGCGGGAGCGTGCCGACGAACGGCCGGCCGGTCGCGAGGTCCGGCGTGCGCCACCGGCACGCGACCGCGACCGGCTCCCAGGGCGGCGTCCGGGCGAGTTCGACCTGCGCGCGGACGAACCCGGCGTGTGCGTGGCGGTCGTGCTCGTCGAGCCAGTCGGCGAGCGCGAGGCGGGGCGTGTCCTCGTCGGGGGAAGCGCAGATCGCGGCGAGAAGGGCGTCGTGGTCCGTCATACGCGAGGGGTGCCTACTCCTGGCGGCCGGCGTTGAGCACGCGGACGATCTCGTCGGCCCGGAACCCGGCCTCGATCATTGACTGCTTGAGCCCGGCGACCCGCTCGGCCGCCCACACCCGCCGCAGGTGCTCGGCGAGCGTGCCGACGATGAGCCACAGCGCCGTCCCGCCGAACAGGAACGTGACGAGCAGGACGGCAACCAGGTCCTTGGCGACGGCTTCCTCGATCGACATGGCCGGACCTCGCGAGTGCGGACCGACGGGCCACTCCTCACGATACCGCACCGGGGCGTTTATTCCGAACTATTTCCCCGGTACCGCGGCCGCGGTACAATAGCCGGTATCAATTGCAATCATCTGTCGCATCGGAACCAACGATGGAACTCCACCAGCTCCGGTACTTCGTCGCGGTCGCCGAGACGGGCAGCTTCACCCGGGCCGCGGAGCGCGAGGGGGTCACCCAGCCGACGCTCAGCGAGCAGATCCTGCGGCTCGAAAGCAAGGACAAGGGGATCGGCCGGCAGCTCTTCGACCGCCTCGGCCGCAAGGTGGTGCTCACCGACGCCGGGCACGTGCTCCTCGGCCACGCGCAGGGCATCCTCGCCGCGATGGGCGAGGCCGAGCGGGCCGTCCGCGACTCGACCGAGGGCGGCCGGCTCCGGGTCGGGGCCATCCCGACGGTCGCGCCGTTCCTGCTCCCGCGGGCCGTCACCAAGTTCCACAAGGCGCACCCCGCGGTCCAACTCCAACTGAAAGAAGACCTCACCGAGCGGCTGCTGGCCGACCTGCTCTCGGGCGACCTCGACGTCGGCCTCATGGCGCTGCCGATCCGCGACGACCGCCTGCACGTCGAGAAGCTGTTCACCGAGCCGCTCGTCGTGGCGCTGCCCCCCAAGCACCGCCTCGCGGCCAAGACCGAGGTGAAGCTCGGCGACGTGGTGGACGAGCCGTTCATCCTGCTCGACGACGTCCACTGCTTCGGCGACCAGGTGCTGAGCTTCTGCCACCGGGGCGGGTTGGAGCCGCGGGTGGTGTGCCGCGGGGAGCAGATCGTGACGCTGCTCGCGATGGTCGCGGCGGGACAGGGGGTGTCGGTCGTGCCCGAGATGGCCGCCGTCGCCGACACCGCGAAGAGCTGCGTGTACCGCCCGCTCGGGAAGCCGGCCCCGACGCGGACCCTGTGCGCCGTGTGGCACAAGCAGCGGTACCGCCCCGCGTCGCTGCGGGCGTTCGTGGACGTGGTGCAGAACCCGTAGGGGTTCGGACCTCACATCGCCGGCAGCGCGAAGCGGCGCAGGAACTTCACCCCGCTGGCCACGTCGGCGAGCTTGTTCTCGCCCTGCTCGCGCTCGACCACCATCGCCCCCTCGAACTCCAGCACTTGCAACGTGGCGGTGAACGCCATCCAGTCGATGTCGCCGGCCCCGAGCGGCACCTCCTGCAACCCGCGGCTCAGGCCGGCGCTGCGGGCGTCGCGGGCGTGCAGGTGCGCCAGGTACGGCTTGAGCGGGTGCAGGCTGGCGAGCGGGTCGTGGCCGTGGAGCAGCATGTTCGCCGGGTCGTAGGTGACCTTCAGCGCCGCCGTGTCGAACCGCTCCAGGTACTCCGCCACCTTCTCGGCCGGGTCGAACCCGATCTCCAGCGCGAGCGCCACCCCGATGCGGTCGGCGGACCCGGCCAGTACCTGGAGCGACTCCTTAAGCGTCGCGGCCCGGGGCGAGGCGTCGTCGCCGGCCGGCAGCTTCGGGCACGGCACCACCACCCGCGTGCTGCCCAGATCCACCGCGAGTTGCATCACCTTGCGGACGTGGTCGAGCCGCTGCTGCATGCTCTCGGCGACGTCGAGCCCGCGGCGGAGCGGGACGTTCAGCGCCGCGAGGGTCTGGCTGAACGACGTGAGCAGGTTGCGGACCCCGCGGCGGCCGGTCTCGCCGAGCGCATCGGGCGACAGGTCGCCGACGGCGTCGACCTGGACGCACTCCGACGCCATCCGCGCGGCCCGCGTGACGGCCTCGCGGAACGGCAGTTCGGTGGACTCGACGACGATACCGATCTTGAGTGGCTGCATAGGAGGATTCACCGCGGGGGACGCAGAGGACGCGGAGGAGAGAATTGGGGTCAACTCTCTGCGATCTCCGCGTTCTCTGCGGTGAACTCTCTGAATTCTACGCCCGCCGGGCGCAAGAAGTGAGTGAACGGCTTGACCAACTCGCGGAACGCGGCCGTCGGGACGTGGACCGTGCCCCACCGCGGGCTCCGCTGCTTCATCGCGGCTCGGTACGCGCCGGCGCACACGCCGCGCATGAGGTACACCTGATCGCGGAAGCGGAACACGTCGGGAGTGACCTCCGGCAACTCGACGCACGGCAGGACGTGGTACGTGAACGCGAGCACGCCGCGGAACCCCGGGCCGAACCGCACCGCCCAGCGCTCCAGTGCGGTCACGTCCTCGCGCTCGACCCAGTTCTGCCACACCATCCGCGGGTGCTCGGCGGTGCCGCCCGGGAACCGCCGGCCCTTCACGTCGACCACGAGCCGCGCGTCGTGCGGTCCGACGACGAGGAAGTCCGGCGACTTGATCGACTCGTCGTCGAGGTAGCTGCGCCGCGCCTCGTCCACCGCAACGACGGCGACGCCCCGCGACCGCAGGTACGCCTCGAACGCCGCCTCGTAGTGGTTGTCGCGGTTCATGACCGGTCGGCACTTTCAAAATCACCTGGTGATGTGCTGAACTGGTTGGGCACCCACGAATCGTCCCGATCGTCGCACGGGTGGATTCGGAAGGTGCGCACACGGACTGCGAACTTGACAGGATGGAGCGGTGTTGCGGGCAGGGGATAGACGCCACCGGGCGCGCTCCCGGGTGGGATATCGAGAGAACTCGAATGCCCCATCGGGGAGACAACAGCGAGTGCCCCTCCCGATGCGAGGAATGCGGGCGTGACCCAGACATCGAATATGAACGGCGGGAATCGCCGCACTTTCTCATCGGGAACCTTTAACCGACTTATCGCTTGGTTGAACCCTCGGAAACTTTCTTCCGTGCGTCGCCTTTGAATCTCCTGGAACCGATCCGGTCGCATGGACCGCTGTGCTCGAAGTGCCTGGCGGCTTGATTCCGGCATGTCGTTCGGGTCGTACCGAGCAACGAGGTGGGCGTGGAGCAGTAAGATTCCAATTCCGAGAAGCGTGGCTCCCCCGCCGAGTGCCACGAGACTCGGTAATACGCTCCGTTCGTGATCGCCTTTCGGCAATGTGACGAACGGGACCATGAAGCACCCGAGGATTAACACGAAAACGAAGCAAGTCCAGGCCAGCGCCTGAACTTGACGGTACTTTCTCCGAGCTGCCGTTTCGCGCATGTATGGTTGAAACCTCAGGCACTCAGGGCAGGGAACGGGGGCACAACCGCCCGGCTTTTCTAGCTTTCTACGAAGCGCCTCCTGCGCTTCGGTCATAGCCGTGTTCTTTGCGGTCCGTTTCCCAAAAACGAGCCCGCTCTCCGCGTACCCATACCCAGCTTGGGTGAACTCATAGATGTATGCCGTTTGGCAGTAGATGCACCGGACAAGTGTGGGCGTCGTCACCCGGACAGTGGCGGTGTGCTCGAGGTACAGGGACATTGGCGATGTCCTTTAGCTGGTGGATTACTTGATAACAGCCTTCACCTTCGCCACCACCTCCGCCTCGGGCACGGTCGCTTCCTCGCGTTTCGCCAAATCCTTGACCTTCCACACGCTCTGCTCGAACTCGGCGGGGCCCGCGGTGACGGCGAGCTTGAACCCTCGCTTTTCGGCGTAGGCGAACTGCTGGCCCACCTTCTTCCCGGCTTCGGGGTATACCTCCACGCTCACGCCGGCGGCGCGGAGGACGCTCGCGATGCGCTGGTAGTCGCCGAGGCGGGTGGCGTCGAAGTTCACGACCAGCACCTGGGCCGGCGTCGTCTGGCCGGTGAGCCACGGGTGCTTCAGTTCTTCCATCGCCGCGATGAGGCGGTCCACGCCGAGCGACGCGCCGACGCCCGGCAGCACCTGCTTCGTGTACTTGCTCGCGAGGTTGTCGTACCGCCCGCCGCTGCACACCGAGCCGATGCCGGGCAGGTCCGTGAGGAACGTCTCGTAGATGGTGCCCGTGTAGTAGTCGAGGCCGCGGCAGATGCTCAGGTCGATCTTGATGCGGCCCTCGGGAACGCCCACGGTCTCCGCGACAACGAGCAACTCGCGCAGCCGCCGAATCCCCTCGGCGGCCTTGTCGTTCGGCGACGCCGCGAAGAACGCCTCGACCTTGTCGAGCACCTCGGAGTTCGGCCCGGTCGTCTCGGCGAGGTCGAGCACGGTGCCGGCCTGCTCCGCGGTCACGGCCGCTTCCTTCACCATCTCCTCGGCGACCTTCTCGCGGCCGATCTTCGGGAGCTTGTCGAGCGACCGCAGCAGCGGCACCGCCCTCTCCGCGAGCCCCTTCAGTTCGAGCAGTCCGTTCAGCAGCAGCCGGTTGTTGATGCGGATCTCGAACTTGTCGAAATTGAGGGCGGTGAACAGGTCGTTGACGACGAGCGCGGTCTCGATGTCGGAGGCGTTGGACGTGGTGCCGATGGTGTCGAAGTCGCACTGCCAGAACTCGCGGTACCGGCCCTGCCCCGGCCGCTCGCCGCGCCACACCGGCCCCATCGCGTACCGCTTGAACGGCGTGCCGAGTTGGTTGATGTGCTGCGCCGCGAACCGCGCGAACGGCACCGTCAGGTCGAACCGCAGCCCCATCTCCTCCTTCTTCGCCTCGACCATCCGCACCAGATAGATGCGCTTGTCGGACTCGTCGCCGCCCTTGCCGAGCAGCACGTCGAGCGACTCGCACGCCGGGGTGTCGATCGGCGTGAACCCGTAGGACCGGTAAACGCGGCGGGCGGTGTCGAGCACCTTCTCCCGGGCGAGCATGACGTCGGGCAGGTAGTCGCGGAACCCGGACAGCGTTCGGGGGGTGATGAGGTCGGCCATCGGTCGGTATCTTCCTCTGTACCCTGAAGGGGTAGTATTCCCCAGCCCAGGGTCGCGCTTCGCGCACCCTGGGAAACCTGTGCGGAAAGGGCCGCGTCGGCGTTGCCCGCTGTGCGCCGCGGACGTGGTCCCCAGGGTGCGCCGAACCCGGCGACCCTGGGCTGGGGAATACTACCCCTTCGGGGTAAAAGCCAAAACCAAGGTTCTATGACATGTTCCGCTTGCGGGCGCTGACGCGCTCGAGGAACCGCTTCTCGTCGTCGGTCAGCGACGCCTTGCCGGTCGCGGCGATCTTCGCGAGGAGCTGGTCCATGCGCTGCTCCTCCTGGACGCGCTCCTCGATCTCGCGCTGGAGCTTCTTCGAGCGGCGGGCCTGCCGCCACCGGGTGAACCACCCGACCTTCTTCGGCCGCGGGGGCGGCTCGTCGTCCTTTTCGAGGCTCGTGTAACCCGCCGAGAAGTCGTACCCGAACGGGCCGTCGTCCGCCTCCAGTCGGTGCAGGGCCATCGACGCCTCGTAGAGCATGAACAGCGCCAGCCCCATGAACAGCGCCTCGTTCACCGCGATCGACACGATCAGGAAGATGACCGCGACGACGTACCCGGTGTTCGCGGCCACGGTCACGCCGCGGCGGTAGTCGGTCCGCGCCCACACGGCGCACTGGAACATGCGGCCGCCGTCGAGCGGGTACGCCGGCACCAGGTTGAACAGGAGCAGGACCCAGCTCAGCCAGAACGTGCGGTTCAGCCACACGGCCCAGGCCGGGGCCAGCGCCCGCTCCCCGCCGTAGGAGATCGCCTCCTGCTCGGCGTTCTTGGGCTCAAACACGCGGTTCTCTCGCGTGCCCTCGCCCCGCATCCGCTTGTCAATGTCCTCCTGCTTCGCGATCGGCCGGTTCGTGCCGGGTTCGTAGAGCTTCAGCCCGTACTCGGACGTGTAGGTCCGCTCGCGCGTGAAGCTGTACATCTCGGAGACATAGGGGTTGGACAGCGGGTTCAGGTTCGGGAGGAACCCGCCGAGCGCCAGGCCGAACACGCAGACCCCGCAGATGACGACGTTCATCAGCGGGCCGGCAACGGTGGCGATGAAGTTCGCCCGCGGGGTGTGCGGGACTTCAACGGACGCGAGCCCGCCGAGCGGCCAGATGAGGATTTCCTTGGCGTCGCCGTCCACGTGCCGCGCGCCGAAGCAGTGGCCGAACTCGTGCAGCAGGATGACGAGGAACGGGACGAGCGCCGTGAACAGGAGGACGTCGGGCCACCAGAGCGGGTTGTCCTTGCCGCCGATTTGCCGCAGGAACAGGCCGAGCGACACGACGATGAACAGTAGGTGGACGCGGACGGGAATCCCGAACGCCCGGAAGACCGTCAACGCCCAACTCATCGGATCGCGCATCGGAGGCTCGTACCAGCGGGCCGGCGGGTTGTCGGCCGATGCGGTTCATCCTACTCCCGCGGCGAGATTGTCGCAATTCCGCGGTTCGGTACGGACGCAAGACCGGTGCGGGCAGCAACCGGGCACGCGGACGGAAGACCGGGACGACACGGGGGCGCGTCGGCCCCGGTCCCCGTCCGCGTGCGTGCCCGTGCCCGATTCGGTCTTCCGCTCGGACGCCGAAGGCGTCTCGACCCGCCTCCCAACCTTGCGACCGCGTCCCGTTCCGGTCACAATTCCATCCATCGGACCGCCACCCGACCCTCGCGAGACCCGCCCGTGCCCAAAACCGCCCCCAAAGCCGCGTCGCCCGCATCCCGCGCCGCCGAACTCCGCAAGGAGCTGAACCACCACAACCACCTGTACTACGTCGAGGCCGCGCCGGTCGTCTCCGACCGCGACTTCGACCGGCTCCTCCAGGAACTCACCGACCTGGAGAAGGCGCACCCGGAACTCGCGAGCCCCGACAGCCCGACGCAGCGGGTCGGCGGCGCGCCGATCCCGGGCTTCGTGGAAGTGGCGCACAAGGTGCCGATGCTCTCGATCGAGAACAGCTACGACGCCGACGACCTGCGGAAGTTCGACGCCGACGTGAAGAAGGCGCTCGGCCCGAAGGCCGCGGCCGAGTACATGGTCGAACTGAAGATCGACGGCGTCTCCATGTCGGTCACCTACGAGAACGGCCTGCTCGCCCGGGCCGTCACCCGCGGCAGCGGCGAGGTCGGGGCCGACGTGACGCACAACGTCAGGACGATCGCCTCGGTCCCGCTGCGGCTCGCCGGCGACGCCCCGCCCGCGGTGTTCGAGGTCCGCGGCGAGGTGTACATGACCCGCGGCGAACTCGCCCGCATCAACCAGAAGCGCGTCGCCGACGGCGAGAAGCCGTACGAGAACACCCGCAACACCACGGCCGGCACGCTCAAGCTCCTCGACCCGAAGGAGTGCGCGAAGCGGCGGCTCAGCTTCTTCGCCTACGGCACCGGCGTGGTCGACGGGGTCGCGATCAGGTCGCAGGTCGAGCTGTTCGACGCGCTGCGGCGGTTCGGGTTCCCGGTGAACCCGCACACCAAGCTGTGCCGGACCATCGACGAGGTGATCGCGTACTGCGACGAGTGGGACGAGCGCCGCGGCGACATCGCGTACGACACCGACGGGATGGTGGTGAAGGTGAGCGACTTCGGGCAGCGCGAGCGGATCGGGTTCACCGCGAAGGTGCCGAAGTGGGCCAAGGCGTACAAGTACGAGGCCGAGCAGGGCATCTGCAAGCTCACCGGGGTCGAGTTCTCGATCGGCAAGTTCGGCGAGCTGACGCCGGTGGCGCTGTTCGACCCGCCGGTGCGGCTGGCGAACACGAACGTCGGCCGGGCGAGCATGCACAACGCCTCGTGGGTCGAGAAGATGGGGGTGCGGTGCGGCGACACGGTCGTCGTCGAGAAGAAGGGCGAGATCATCCCGCAGGTCGTGGGCGTGGTCACCGAGTCGCGCACCGGCACCGAGAAGCCGATCACCTGGCCGGAGGCGTGCCCGAAGTGCGGCGGGCCGGTGGTGAAGGAGGACAGCGGCACCAGCTACAACTTCGTGTGCTCGAACACCGGCGTGTGCCCCGGGCAGCTCGCGAAGCGGATCGAGGGGTTCGCCCGCCGCACCCGCATGGACATCGAGGGGCTCGGCCGCGAGGTCGCCGTCCAGCTCGTGGACTCGGGACTGGTGAAGTCGATCCCGGACCTGTACCGGCTGACCAAGCCGCAGCTCCTCGCGCTGGAGAAGTTCGCCGACACCAAGGCACAGAAGCTCCTCGACGGCATCGCCGCGAGCAAGGACCGCGGGCTCGCCCGGCTCCTCCCGGCGCTGAGCATCCTGTACCTGGGCGAGGCGCTCGCCGAGGTGCTGGTCGAGGAGTTTCCGAGCGCCGACGCGATCATCGCCGCCAAGCCCGAGGAGCTGGCGAGGGTGAAGGGGTTCGGCCCGGAGCGTGCGAAGTACATCCGCGAGTACTTCGACAGCGAGGTGGGCAAGAAGGTGATCGCCGGGCTGCGGGAACTCGGCGTGAAGTTGACCCACGACAAGAAGGCCGCGCCGGTCGGCGGACTCCCGCTCGCGGGCAAGACGGTCGTCGTCACCGGCACGCTGGTGAACTACGACCGCGTGACCATCGAGCAGGCGATCAAGGACGCCGGCGGCAAGGCGAGCGGCAGCGTGAGCAAGAAGACCGACTTCGTGCTGGCCGGGGAGAAGGCCGGCAGCAAGCTCGAGAAGGCGAAGGAACTCGGCGTGAAGGTCATCACCGAGGACGAGTTCCGCACGCTGATCGGCGCGGCGTGAGGGGCCGAGGGGGGAGTTGCCCACAGGTTTCGCAGGTAGACGCAGATGGGAAGTCAAAGGACAGAGGACCGGGCACGGGGAGGACGAGAGGCGCGGGGTTGCTCACCCGTTCCCACCGTGCCCGATCCGCGCCGCGTTCCGCCGCCCGGCTCCCGCACCCCTCCCAAGTTGCGGTTGCACGGTTTCGGGACAACGCCTAGAATCGCCGCCCGCGGACGGATCCGCACACCCGGTCGGCCCGGTGACAGAGAAGGAATCCGGCATGGCTCTGGCTGTCCCGCCCGGCGGCACCACACCGCCCACCGAACTCCGGCCGGAAGCCGCGACCCCGCACGCGCAGACCATTTCCCGCTCCGACGCGCCGCGGCGGCGGCTCGCCCCGCCGGTCCCTGCCGTCAGCGTCGTGATCGTCAACTTCTGCCAGTGGCGGAACACCGCCCGGCTCGTCACCCAGCTCCGCCGCTCGGTCGCCGTTCGCTCGGGGACCGCGGAAGTGGTCGTCGTCGATAACCACTCGCCGTCGCACCCGGTCGCCCGCAAGCTCGAAAAGATGCGGGGGGTGAAGGTCCGGCGGTTCAGCCGCAACGTCGGGTTCGCACGGGCCGTGAACCGCGGCGTGACCGACTCCGGCCCCGCGGCCCGCGGCACGAACCGCCGCCCGGACCCGGTCGGCCCAGGGGCCGGCGAGTGGGTCCTGCTGCTGAACCCCGACGTGACCGTGGACGACGGGTTCCTCGACGACCTCACGGCGACCATCGGAAAGCTCACCGCGACCGACCCGGGCGTCGGCGTCGTCGGGTTCCGGCTGCGGAACCGCGACGGCACCGATCAGGCGTCGAGCGGGCCGTTCCCGACCCTGGGCCGCACCCTCGCGGGGCTGTTCCTGCCCCGGTCCCGCCGGAAGTGTACGCACCGCCCCGAGCCGGTCCGCCAGGCGGTGGACTGGGTCACCGGCGGCTGCCTGCTCGTGCGCCGCGACTGCTTCGCGCAGCTCGGCGGGCTCGACGAGTCGTACTTCCTGTACTACGAGGACGTGGACTTCTGCCGCCGGGCGACCGCGGCCGGGTGGCGGGTGTGGTTCGACCCGGCGCTGGAGGCGACGCACCACTGGCCGCTGCACGCCCGCCGCGTCCCGGCCCCGCTCCGGCTCATGACCCGGCACGCGCTCCTGACCTACGCGCAGAAGCACTGGGGCGGGTGGCGCGCACGAGTCATGTCGAGCGTCGTGTGGTCCGAGGCCGTGCTCCGCCAGTCGTGGGCGTCGGCCCGCGGCGACTGGGACGCGAGCCGGTGCTACGGCCAGCTCCGCAAGCTCGTCGGCGACGTGACCGCGGGCCGCGACCGCGAGGCCCGCCGCCGCATCCGGTACGCCGCCGCGTTCCTCAACCCCATCGCCGCCGAGCAGGACGGCCGCACTTCTTGAACGCGGAACGCGGAGTTCGGAATGCGGAACGAAGACACGAACTCTGCCGCGCCCGACTCCCCACTCCCCACTCCCCACTCCCCACTCTCGGTGGTCGTCCCCTCGCACAAGCGGGCCGATCTGCTCGCGCTCTGCCTCGCCAGCGTCGCCCGCTTCGCGCCCCCCGGCACCGAGGTCATCGTCGTCGACGACGGCTCGCGCGGCGCGATCGTGTCGCGCGCCGCGGCCGCGTTCGCCGGCGTGAAGGTTGTGCGGCGCGCGAGGGCCGGCGGGTTCTGCGTGGCGGCCAACGCCGGCGTCGCGGTCGCGACCGCACCGGTCGTTGAGTTGCTCAACGACGACGCCGAGGTGACCGCGGGCTGGGCCGACGCGGCGCTGCGGTGGTTCGCCGACCCGCGGGTGGTCGCGGTCGCGCCGCTGGTGCTCCAGAACGACCCGGCCCGCCGCGCCCGCGGCCTGCCCCCGCTCATCGACACCGCCGGCGACGAGTACGACATGGGCGGGTTCGCCCGGAAGCGGGGGAGGGGTGGGGGGGGCGGGGTGGGGGGGGGGGGGCCCCCCGGCGGCGGGGGCGCCCGCCCCGCGCACCCCCCAACCCCCCACCCGCCCCCCCCGGGGGGGTG
>NZ_JBHYGG010000074.1:0-16301 GCF_051859125.1 Gemmata sp. | reverse complement strand
CCGGGGGGGGGCCCCCAAAAAAACACCGCGGCACCTTTTGGGTGGGGCCCGCCCGCCGTGGCGGCCCGCCAGCCACTTCCGCGTATCCCAACAAGAATCCACTAAAGCAGCCACTTGCCTGGGCCACCTTGATGGTTGACACCCCCGGACCGCTCGCCGAGACTACACGCGTCGCTGCCCCTCCCCCTCCGCCCCGGAGCCCCACACATGCGCTGCCTGTTCGCACTCGCCGTACTTACCGCCCCGGCCCTCGCCGCGGCCGCCGACGGGGTCACGGCCGTCGTCGGCAAGGACGGCATCGAGTTCAAGTCCGGCCCGACCGTCGTCGCGAGGTACGCCACCGACCCCAGGCACCCGAAGCCGTTCCTGTACCCGGTGCTCGCGCCGGACGGCACCCCGGTCACCCGCGGGTGGCCCGTCGAGAAGGGGCTCCCCGGCGAGGCGACCACCGACCACGTCCACCACAAGTCGGTCTGGTTCTGCCACGGCGACGTGATCCCCGAGGGGATGGAACTGAAGACGAAGACGGCCGACAAGCACGGGAAGGGCGTGGACTTCTGGAGCGAGACGAAGGACAAGGACGGCAAGCCGCGGCACGGGCAGATGACCGTGAAGAGCGTCGGCGAGCCGAAGACGGTGCCCGGCGGCGTGAGCGTCGAGACGCAGAACGAGTGGTTCACCGCCGACGGGGTCAAGATGCTCGACGAGACCCGGGTCATCACCTTCAGCGAGACGCCGGAGGGCCGGCTGTTCGTGTTCGACATCACCCTGAAGGCGACCGCGTGCCCGATCTCGTTCGGCGACACGAAGGAGGGGTCGTTCGGCATCCGCGTCCACGACGAGCTGCGGCCGGCGGCGAAGGACGGCGCGACGGTGACGACCGCCGGCGGCAAGGCGCTGGCCGCCCCACAGAAAGACAACCTCTCGATCTGGGGCGAACCGTCGCCGTGGATCGACTACTCGGGGAAGGTCGGGGGCAAGCCGGTCGGCATCGCCGTGTTCGACGGCCCCAGCAACCCGAAGGCGTACTGGCACGTCCGGGCCTACGGGCTCAACGGCGCGAACCCGTTCGGCCGCGACGGCAGCGGGTTCCCCTCCCAGAAGGGCAAGACCGACCTCGTGAAGATCGAGAAGGGCGGCGAGCTGAAGCTGAGGTACGGCGTCTACGCCCACACGGGCGACGCGAAGACCGGCAAGGTCGCCGAGGCGTTCGAGGCGTTCAAGAAGTGAACCCGCGAGCCACGGGGGTGATACCGAATCCGCGTGATCGGTAACCGTCGTGTCCGGGTCCGGGTCCGGGTCCGGGTCCGGGCCCGAGCCCGAGCCCGAGCGCCGAGCGAGGGTTCACGTGAACCCTCGCTCGGCGCTCGGGCTCGGACCAATACGAACCCAACAGATCCAGTATGAAAGATCGCGTTGTGGCGAGCCGGAAGCGTGAGCGACCGGAGTAGCTCGGGGCGAAGCGATGGCACGCGGATGGAGCGGATCAACGGCAGGATGAAGAGGATCGGAGAAGGGTTCGTTCATCGAACCGGGTACGGTCCGATCCGTGCGGAATCCCGGCTCTGATCCGCATCATCCGCGTGCCATCGCTTCTCGTCCCCCGCCCTCGACGCGAACCGGCTACTCGGTGAACTCGCGGAACACGCGGTCGAACTCGCCCGAGATGCGGCGGAACACTTCGAGCAGGGCCGGGTCGAAGTGGCCCGGCGACCCCTCGGTCATCGTCATCACCGACGTCGCGTGCGTGAGCCCCGGCTTGTACACCCGGCGGCTCCGCAGCGCGTCGTACACGTCGGCGATCGCCAGGAGCCGGGCCGACAGCGGGATCCGGTCCCCGGTCAGCCGGTCCGGGTACCCGGTGCCGTCCCACCGCTCGTGGTGGTGCCGCGCGATGTCGATCGCCATGTGCAGGAAGCTGGTCGCGAACGGGTACCGGCGGGCCACCTCGCGGAGCGTGTCGGCCCCGATGGTCGTGTGGGTCTGCATCACGGCCCGCTCCTGCGGGTCGAGCGGGCCGGGCTTGTTCAGGATGTTGTCGGGCAGCGCCGCCTTCCCGATGTCGTGGAGCGGGGCGCAGTCCTCCAGGGTGCGGATGAAGTTCGCGTCGAGGATCCCCGAGAACGCCGGGAGCCGCGCGGCCTCGTCGGCGAGCACCCGCGAGTACCGCTGGAGCCGCATCAGGTGCATCCCGGTCTCGGCCGACCGGTGCTCGATCAGTTTGGCCAGCGCGAGCACCAGGCCGTTGCGGGCGCGGATCAGTTCCCCGTCGCGGTCGTCGAGCGCCTGCTCCAGCTCGGTGTTCACCTGGAGCAGCTCGCGGTTCAGCACGTCGGAGCGGTCCTGCGCGTCCTTGAGCCGCAGCGACGCCTTCACCCGGGCGCGGAGCTGGACCATGCTGAACGGCTTGGTCAGGAAGTCGTCGGCCCCGGCGAGCAGGATGCGGGACAGCTCGTCGCCGGTCGCGGTGCCGGAGAACATGACGACCTTGAGGTGCGCCGTGAGCGGCCGCTGGCGGAGGAGCCGGAGCACCTCCTCGCCGTTGAACCCCGGGAGGTCCACGTCGAGGAGCACCAGGTCGTAGGCGTTCTTCGCGGCGAGGGCGACCGCGTCGGGGCCGGTCCCGGCCTCGTCGCACGTGAACCCCTCGGACAGCAGCGCGACGCGGCACAGCCGGCGGATGTCGGGTTGGTCGTCGACGATCAGCACGCGGGTGGCGGCGGCGTCGACCGGCGGGCGCGGGGTGGGGGCAACGGTAGGCACGATAAGCGGTCCGGAACGGCCGACCCGGGCACTCGGGAAACGGGAGCGCTTCGCTGCGGCCCCCGGGTCAGGGATCAGTGTAGCACACCCGGGGCTCGCGGAGGGAAGCGGATTCGCCGGAGTTGTTATCGGGAAACGGCTTCCGAATTCGAACGGGCGGCGCGCGGAACGCACGAACGGTCACCGCACCTTAGACTGCTTCAGCAGCTCGTTGATCCACGCCCGCTGCGCCTCGGTCAGCGGCACCTCGGCCGGCGGCGGGTTCCGGTACTCGACGGCCGCGGCGAACCCGCCCAGGTCGTAGGACCGCGCGAACGCGGCCTGGAGGTCGAGCAGCGCGTCCCGGTCGTCGGCGGCGAGCGGGAGCTTGAACTTCGGGAGCCGCTTCTGCACGGTCGCGGTGTAGATCTCGTACCGGTCCGCGGCCCCGGACCGGGTCACCGACACGGCGTGGTCGAACTCGGGGAGCCCGTCGCGGGAGTACGTGAGGGTCGGCTTCCCCTGCATCACGAGATCGACCTCGACCACCGCGGCCCGCTGCGCCACCGCCTCCTTGCGCTTCTCCAGGTACACGGCCCGGCCCGCGGGGGTGGTCTTGTTGGCCGGGCTCACCACCTCGAGGAGCGTGACGAGCCGGCTGTCGGTCCGGGTGCGGATCTCGATGAACTCCTCGGTGTACTCCTCGCGGATGATCGAGGTGAACAGGGGCACCTCGGACACGTACGTGCGGGAGCCGACCCGGGCGCGGTACCGGTCGACGAGGCCGGGGAGCAGCACCTGGTACAGGCACGCGAGCAACTGGTGCTGGAACGCGGGCCACAGCTTGGGGTGTTCGAGGTAGGGGTCCATCCCCGGGAACGGACTGGGCATGGAAGGTGTCTCCGGCTCCCGGGCGCCCGCGGCCCCGTGTCGGGCGGGGGCGTGCCGACGAAGGGAAAGGCGGCGGCCCGGGGTGGCAATTCGCGTCCGCGCATTCTACCGGACCCGCCGCCCGCAAGGGAAGTGGGTGGCCGCCGGAACGCCGACAAGAATGTCCGGTGAAGCCGCGGGTGTGGCCCGCCCGGCGGGCGTTCGGCGTTGCACTCACCAACCCTCGGCGTATCCTGAGAGGCTGGTCCGCCCCGCGCTCCTCGACCGCAGACCCGGAGGTCGGCACGTGGACCGTCGTCAGTTCCTCGCCGCGTCGGCCGCAACGTCCGCGGCCGGTGTTCCCGCGTCCGCGGTCCCGCCGCGGGCCAAGCCCGGGTATCCGTCCCCGGCCGAGGCCATGAAGGCGAAGCCCGAGAAGTACGCCTTCGTCGCGTGCAGCTACGCGGGCACCGACGTCTGGGAGCCCGACTTCCTCGCCTCGGTGGACGTCAACCCGGACTCTGCGAACTACTCGAAGGTCGTCAGCCGCGCGGCCATGCCGATCGTGGGCGACGAGGTCTTCCGGTTCGGATGGAACGTGTGCTCGTCGTCCCACAAGACGCCATCGAACCGGATGTACGTGCTCCTCCCGGGGCTGCGGTCCGGTCGCATCAACGTCGTGAACGTCGAAGTGCCGGAACGGTTGTGGATGCACAAGACGATCGAGCCGACGACGATCCTCGACGAGACCGGGTGTACGGTGCCGAGCACCGTCCGCCCGCTGCCGACCGGCGACATTTTGGTCTCAACCATCGGTCACCAGTCGTACCTCGACCGAAGAACGCTCCCGAAGGGTCCGGGGCTGTGCTTGCTCGACGCAGATTTCAAGATCAAGAAGCGATGGGACACGACGGACGCCACGCGTCCGTACATGGACTTCTGGTATCAGACCGGCGTTAAGCATCCGGTGCTGGTGTCCACCATGTTCGCCACCCCGATGACGTTCATGAAGGGCTTCGACCCCCGCGCGCTTGAAGGCAAGAACGGGTTCGGCCAATACCCATCGAGCGTGCAGGTCTGGAAGTGGAACGATCCCTCTGCCGAGCCGGATATCCTTGCACTCGAGAATGGGCATGGGACGCTTCCAGTCCGGTTCCTCCACAACCCCAAACTCCCACAAGGCTATGTGGGCGCGGTCATCAGCGGCACAGTGTGGCTCATCGTAGACGGGCTCAATGGCATACTTCCCCACTACCGCGCTCTCAAGGTCATCGAGGTGGAGCCGGTGAAGGTGGACGGGCGGGACATCCGGGCGATGACGACCGACCTGGTCATCTCGATGGACGACAAGTTCCTGTACCTGTCGAACTGGCTGCACGGTGATGTCCGCCAGTACGACATTTCCGAACGGGGTAAGCCCAAGCTGACCGGGCAGATCTTCCTCGGCGGGGTGCTCGGCAAGGGCGTGAAGCACGGCGACAAGAAGCTGTGGGGCGGCCCTCAGTCGCTGCAACTGTCCCTCGACGGGAAGCGGCTGTACGTGACCAACTCGTTCTTCAGCGCCTGGGACAACCAGTTCTACCCCGAGATGGCCGAGCGCGGGTCGTGGATGGTACAACTCGACTGCGACACGCAGAAGGGCGGGCTCACCCTCAACGAGAAGTTCTTCGTCCACTTCGGGCGGGAGTTTGGCAACGGGGCGTACCCGAGCCGCGCCCGCGAGATGCACCTCGACACTGGCGACTGCACCAGCGACATCTTCGTGTGACCCGGTCCCGAGCCAGCTACCCCTCCCGCGCCCGCCGCCCGGCGGGCGTTCGGCGTTGCACTCACCGACCCGCGGCGTATCATGAGGAGCTGGTCCGCCCCGCGCGCTCTCACCCCTTGTGGCAAAGGCTCATTTGATGGCCAAGACCCTCGACCGCAACGCCGAGTCGCACGCCGCCTGGAAGCTGCACGACGCCTTCGAGACCTACGGCGTCAAGAACTGGGGCAAGGGGTACTTCGGCATCAACAAGAGCGGGCACGTCACCGTCCACCCGGACAAGGACCCCGACCGGTCCATCGACCTCAAGGACCTGGTCGACCAGATCCGCACCCGCGGGGTCCAGCCCCCGCTGCTCCTCCGGTTCAGCGGCATCCTCGAGCACCGCATCGGCGAGATCGCCGGCGCGTTCCACAAGTCCATGACCGAGTACGGGTACACCGGCAAGTACCACTGCGTGTACCCGATCAAGGTGAACCAGCAGCGGCACGTCGTCGAGGAGGTGCTGGAGTACGGCAAGAAGCACGGGTTCGGCCTGGAGGCCGGCAGCAAGCCGGAGCTGCTCGCGGTGCTGGCGCTGACCAACGGCACCGGCGAGACCCCCATCATCTGCAACGGGTTCAAGGACGACGAGTTCATCAAGATGGTGGTGTTCGCCAAGAAGATCGGCAAGAACATCATCCCGGTGGTCGAGAAGTTCACCGAGCTGGAACTGCTCGTCAAGTACATGGAGGAGCTGGGGGTCCGCCAGCCGATCGGGGTGCGGGTCAAGCTCGCGAGCCGCGGGAGCGGCCGGTGGCGGGGGTCCGCGGGGTACCGGTCCAAGTTCGGGCTCACCCTCACCGAGGTGCTGGAGGCGCACAAGTACCTGGAGAGCAAGGGGCTCGGCGACTGCCTCCAGATGACGCACTTCCACATGGGCTCGCAGGTGTCCGATATCCGCAAGGTGAAGGACGCGCTGACCGAGGCCGGCCGGGTGTTCGTCGAGCTGTACCGGCTCGGCGCGAACCTCAAGTACATCGACGTGGGCGGCGGCCTGGGGATCGACTACGACGGCTCGCAGACCGCGTTCGAGAGCAGCACCAACTACACGCTCCAGGAGTACGCCAACGACGTCGTGTACCGCATCAAGCAGGTGTGCGACGAGGCGGGCGTGCCGCACCCGGCGATCATCTCCGAGAGCGGCCGGGCCACGGTCGCGTACCACTCGGTCCTGGTGTTCGACGTGCTGGGCACGTCCGACTTCGACAAGTGCACCGCCCCGGAGAGCCTCCCCGACGACGCCCCGGAGCCGGTGAAGGAGCTGTTCAGCAACTACAAGGAGCTGAACAAGAAGAACTTCCTGGAGGTGTACCACGACGCGGTCGAGCAGATGGAGAAGACGCTCACGCTGTTCAACCTGGGGCACCTGAGCATCGAGCTGCGGGCCCTGGCCGAGCGGCTGTTCTGGGCGTTCGGCCGCAAGCTGCAGCGGATGGTCCGCGACATGGACTACGTGCCCGAGGAGCTGAGCGGCCTCGACGCGATGCTCTCCGACACGTACTTCTGCAACTTCTCGCTGTTCCAGAGCATGCCCGACTCGTGGGCCATCAAGCAGTTGTTCCCGCTCATGCCGATCCACCGGCTCACCGAGGCCCCGACCCGCCGGGCCGTGCTGGGCGACATCACGTGCGACTCGGACGGCAAGGTGGACCAGTTCATCGACCTGCGGGACGTGCGGAACACGCTGGAGCTGCACCCGTACGACGGGGCCGAGCCGTACTACATCGGCGGGTTCCTGCTCGGCGCGTACCAGGAGATCCTGGGCGACCTGCACAACCTGTTCGGCGACACGAACGCGGTCCACGTCACCCTGGAGGACGACGGCACCCCGTCGATCGACTCGGTGGTGAAGGGGGACACGGTGACCGAGGTGCTGAACTACGTGCAGTACAGCGCCGAGAAGCTGACCGACCGGATGCGGAAGGACGTGGAGAAGGCCGTGCGGCACGGGAAGATCACCGCCGCCGAGGCCAAGCACTTCCTGAAGTTCTACGAGAACGGCCTGGAGGGCTACACGTACCTCGAAGAGCCGAGCGCGTGACGCCGAACGGGGCGGCGGGAGGGGCGGGATCGAGTTACGATGGGGTGGAGAGTTCCGTTGCCGGAGGGGGGTATGGCAGGCTTTCCCGAGTACGCGACCCCGCCGGTCGTGGAACTCGTTCTCGGAGTTCAGTTCGCCCCGCTCCCCAACCTGACAACCGGCCACTACGGGTTGTTGTGGCAGTCGCTGGGCGACCAGTGGGCCAATCCCGCGGACGCACCCCCTCTCGACGACCAGTTCGAGTTGTTCGAGCCGGGGCAGGGTCCGAACCCCGGCGCGTTCCAGTTCCGCCTGCAACCCGTCCGGCTGCCCGGCCGGTTCACCCTCGAACACCGCGACCAGCAACAGCTCATCCAGGTGCAACAGACCCGGTTCCACCTCAACTGGCGGAAGCGGGACGGGTTCTATCCGAGCTACCGAAGCTTGATCTCGCAGTTTGAGGACACGTACACTCGGTTCGCGGAGTTCGTGGACCGGTCGGGGGTCGGTAAACTGACCCCCAACCAGTGGGAACTGACTTACGTTGATGCGTTTCCACAAGGCGAGTACTGGGACACACTGGACGACTGGTCGCGTTTTCTCCCCGGGTTGTTCGGGACACTTCGACCGGCCGACGGGCTCGCCCTTGAGCGGCGATCGGCCGAGTGGAGCTTCGAGATCGTACCTCGGCAAGGGCGGTTACACATCACGGCGCAGACCGGGCGAACCACCGACGGCGACCGCCAATCACTCCTGTTACAGATGACGGCCCGCGGTCCGATCGGGCGCGGCGGCGTAGAATCGTTGAGACAAGGTCTGGACGTGGGACACAGAGTTGCGGTCGAAACGTTCCTGCGGGTCACGTCCGACGAGATCAAGGCGCGTTGGGGGCAGAAGTCATGAGCGCAACGGTTTCTGGTCTGGGGGCAACGGCGTTCACCCGACTCGACGCGTACCCCACCCGGGCGCTCGACTCGAGCAGCCTTACGGCGGTCGATCACTCTGCCCCGCTGCTCCCGACATGGGGTAAACTGATCGACTCGGTGCTGGACATTCACAACCTCAGGGACGACTGGGACGGGGAGGGGTCGGAGGCGCCCGCGCCCGGTGCGGTGGACGGTGCGTTGCACCTGGCGATGGCCCTTCGCGACCGGCAGGAGCGCCCGGCGGATCGTGTCGTCCCGAGCGTGAACGGCACCGTCTACTTCGAGTGGCACCTACCGGACGCCTACCGCGAGATCGAGGTGACCGGTCCAAGCCGGGCCGAGGTCCGCATCGTTCAAAAGGGGTCGGACGCAGTCGAGGCCTTCGTCATCGGACTATAGTCCCGACGCCAGCGGGTTCGCCCATGAAAGCCGAGACGGACCCCATCACTGAGGACGAGTGGTTGATCCGGATCGTGCACTTCGACAAGTTCACGGGGCGGGTGCCGCCGGTGTCCCCAAATGCCTTCGAGCCGCGCGTGAAGGGCGAACACGCGGACACCACCGGCCTCAGCCTGATTCGCGAAGCGTGCCTGGTGGCCCCCGAACAGGCGCTGGACGTTATTGCTCCAGACAAACGAGCAATGAAAGGACTGGTCCGAATTCCGATGACGCTCTTGCTCGAACTCCGCCTCACAGCCCGGCCCGAACCAATTGAACCGGTGGCCGGCCACGTCGTGATCCCCGAACTTAACAGCACGAACTACGCGGCCAACAAGGCAAGTTTCACACCGACCAAGCTCCGTCTCGCGGAGGTGGCCAGCGAGAACATCGTACTCCGCCCCTCTTCGTAAGTGCTCCTGAATCGCAGAGGGCGCTGAACGGTGGTCCCCTTCCACGTCGCGTACACCCTGGGCCGGCGGCAGCGGGCCGGCGAACTCCTGCCGTGGCTGCCGGCGCTGGCCGGGAGCCTCGGGTTCGGCATCGGCGGCACCTACCTCTCGGCCGCCGTCACCCCATGGTTCCTCTTGTTGTTCCTGCCGCCCGTCATCTTCTACCGCGGGCTGTTCCGCCTGCTCTTCGACCTCGCCGCGCGGCCCCGGGAGCCCGTCGAACTCACGGTGGACGAGTTCACCCTCTGGGTGCAGTGCGGCGGCGAGCGCCGGAGCCTGCCGCTCGCCGGCGTCATCCAGGTGTTCCGCTCCGGCGACGGGTGGACCGTCCTGCACCGCGACAACTCGACGCTCCTGGTCCCGGCCGGCGTGCTCACCGACGCGCAGCTAGACTACCTCAAGTCGTTCGCCCGCCGCGCCCTCGCCGACCGCAAGGCCGCCGAGCGCGCCCCCTGATCGGAACACACCCATGGGCCTGTTCCGTTGGCTGTTCGGCGCGCCGCAGCGGGTCGCGAGCCGCGACGTGATCTGGCTCACGGACGCGGCCCGGTGGCGCGGCGCGGCCGCCGCGATCGGGGCGCACCTCACCGCGGGCCGGTCGGTCCTCGTGCTGGCGCAGTTCCCGGCGACGCTGGCGGCGTTCGGCGAGCAGCTCCTCGGCCGCGGGTGGCCGCACCTCGCGGTCCCGTCGGAACTGACCCCCGCGGCCGCGCTCAAGCTCGCGAGCGGCCCGCCGCGGGTGCTGTTCGGGCTGGTGCGGAACCTGAAGCCCGACGAGTTCCCGCCGCCCGACACCGCCCCGCTCAGCTCGCTGCCGGTGGTCGTGCTGGAGCGGCACCTGCTGCGCGCGCACGACGAGCACGTCGCGCGGTTCGCGGGCGGGCTCGGGAGCCGGGCGGCGGTCGAGTACCACATCTCGATGGGCGACCCGCTGATGGCGCTGTTCGCCGGCGAGTGGGTGACGAACGTGCTGCGGAACCTGGGGATGAAGGAGTCGGAGTCGATCGACAGCGCGATCGTCGGCCGGCGGATCGAACAGGCCCAGGCGAAGATCGCGAAGGAGGTGGCGAGCGAGCAGGACGCCGACTCGC
The DNA here is from genome assembly GCF_051859125.1 of Gemmata sp. Taxonomy (NCBI): domain Bacteria; kingdom Pseudomonadati; phylum Planctomycetota; class Planctomycetia; order Gemmatales; family Gemmataceae; genus Gemmata; species Gemmata sp. Next base: position 5,955 of record NZ_JBHYGG010000074.1, on the reverse strand, counting down.
CCGCCGAGTGGCTGGAGCGCAACCGGGCGAGGTGAGGGGTGCTTACCGCTTGCTCTTCGTTGATCGCGTCTTCTTGACCGGGACGTTTTCCCCTGCCCCTTCCTGAACCTTTGCGGTCGTGGCCGCCTGAGCGAGTTGAAAGGCTTCGGGGAGGCTCTTCGCGGGCGCGGACCATCCGGGGATGAACGGCGATGACACCGTATCGCGGCGGGGGCGCACCACCTTCAACTCCAGGAATAGCTCCCCGTCCGTCGCCGTGTACTTCGTCGCTTTCTTCGCCAATGTCACCCTCCGGTAGCTCGCTCCATCCTTACTCGCAGTTCTGCCGCGACACAAGCCGCCCCGCACCGGTACACTGACCCGGACCCACCGCGTAACCCCTCGCCGGAACCCGCCGCAATGGAACTCGCCGACCTCGCGTGGCCCGCCGTCGATTCGCTGCCGAAGACAACTCCCGTGGTCTTCCCGATCGCCGCACTCGAACAGCACGGCCGGCACATGCCGGTGTTCACCGACTCGCTCCTGTGCGGCGAGGTCGTGCGGCGCGTGAAGCAGGCGCCGGTCGGCGCGAACTGCCTGTTCGCACCGATGCAGTGGCTCGGGAACTCGCACCACCACGTCGACTTCCCCGGCACGCTCTCGGCCTCGCCCCGCGTGTACCTCGACCTCATCAAGGACCTCGCCCGGTGCTTCATCGGGTACGGGTTCACGCGCCTCGTGTTCGTGAACGGCCACGGCGGCAACACGGTGCCGAGCCAGCAGGCGCTGTTCGAACTGAAGCAGGACCTGCGCGACCGCCGAGACTTGCTCCTGCTCTCGCTCACCTACTGGGACTCGCGCGGCGGCCCGCCGACGGACATCCCCGGCCTCGTGCAGACGCAGATGGGCCACGCCTGCGAGTGGGAGACGTCGATGGTGCTGCGGCTCGCCCCGCACCTCGTCTCGGGCGACCCCGCGGCGGTGCCCGAGGTGCCGTTCGGCAAGGGGTTCGCGCCGGGCTACCGGGCGTGGGTGATGCCGGACCGCAGCGGGCCGGGGCACATCGGCACGCCGGCCGCCGCGACCGCGGAGAAGGGCGAGGCGCTGTTCGCGTACTTCGCCGCCGGCGTCGCCTCGTACCTGGAGCGCGTCGCCGCGTGGGACGGGGTGTCCTGGGACTTCTAGTTCGGTGATCGGAGGTTGGAAGTTGGAGATTGGACGGACCGACCAAACCCACCTGCGACCGGCTCAACATGGCATCGACCGACCATCCAATCTCCAACTTCCCATCCCCAATCCCCCACCCGCAATCTCCCTGGCGCTGGTGGGTGTGCGGCGCGCTGATGTTCGCGACGCTCTTGAACTACATGGACCGGCAGGTGCTGCCGCAGATCGCCACCGAACTGAAGGACGCCTACGGCCTCGACAACGCGCGGTACGGGAAGGTCGGCCGGAACTTCGCGTGGGCGTTCGCGGCCGGGTCGATCTTCTTCGGCCTCGTCGCCGACCGCGTCGGCCCGCGGGCGCTCTACCCCGTCGTCCTCGTCGGCTGGTCGGCGGCCGGCCTCGCGACACCTTTGATGGCCGACCCGCGGTACGCTTCGCTGGCCGCGCCCCCGGGCGACCCGGCGAGCGGCCCGTACCTATGGCTGCTCTACTGCCGGACGCTCCTCGGCTTCTTCGAGGCGGGGCACTGGCCGTGCGCGCTGCTCACCGCCCGGCAGATCCTCACGGCAAAGGACCGGCCGCTCGGTAACGGGCTGCTCCAGAGCGGGGCCGCGCTCGGCGCGGTCCTCGTGCCGCTGTACATCGCGGCCGTGCGGCACCTCGGCGGCGGGTGGGAGGTCGCGTTCTGGACCATCGGCGGCATCGGCCTGCTGTGGGTGCCGGCGTGGCTGGTGCTCGTGCGCCGCGGCGACCTCGACCGAATGGTCGAGACAGAGGCTCCGGTCGCGGACGCGCCCGGCTCGCCCACCACTTTCAACTGGGGCCGGTTCCTCGGGGTGTGCGCCACACTGTTCGTGATCGTCGTCGGGCTGAACGTGAGCTGGCAGTTCGTCCGCGAGTGGCTGCCGAAGTACCTGCGGGAGTCGCAGGGGTTCTCGGCCGACGCGACCGACCTCGTCGTCCCCGCGTACTACGTCTCGGCCGAACTCGGGTGCTTCGCGTTCGGGCTGTTCGTGCGGTGGCTCGTGGCCCGCGGCCGCGACGTGCACTCGGCGCGCGTGCTCGGGTACGCGCTCTTCACGGCGGTCACCGCGGCCGCGGCCGTCGCGCCGCTCGTCGGCGGGTGGGCGACCGTCGCGCTCGTCGTGCTGGCCGGGGCCGGCATCCTCGGGCTGCACCCGTGCTACTACGCGCTCGCGCAGGAGCTCCCGGCGAAGCAGATGGCGTTCCTGTCCGGGTCCCTCGCGGCGGTCGCGTGGTTCGTGGTGGGCGGCGTGCAGGAACGGATGGGCGCGCACATCCAGGCGACGGGCAGCTACGACGCCGGGTTCGTCCTCGCCGGCCTCGCCCCGCTCCCGGGGCTGATTGCGCTCGTTGTACTGTGGCGTCGGTGAGGTTCGGGCTTCGAGTTGAAGACCAAGGTGCTCCCTGTCGAGATCCGACCGGGAAACGCGAAAGTGATGGGCGGGCCGCCGCGGAGGGCGGCCCCTACCAGACGGTTCGCATTTGGTTCGTAGGGGCCGCCCTCCGTGGCGGCCCGCGTGAGGCGAACGACTCCGACCGGGCATGGGGCTGTCAATCGTAAATCGAAACTCACCCCGGCCGCCGCGCCCGGAACACGAGGTACCGCATCGCGCCGGTGCGGTACGCCACCCAGATGCGGACCAGCGTGACCGCGAAGATGCTGTTGCGGCTCGCGGTGCTCAACAGGTACGCTCGGCCGGCGGGATCAGTGAAGAACCGGCCGATCGCCCGACGCACGCAGATGGCCCACGTGTCGCGCACCTCGCGGCTGACGTCCGCCGCCGCCTCGACCTCGAACCCCGCGGCCGCCAGCAACTCGCGGTAGTCGGTCTCGGTGCCCATGCCCGGGAGGCGGCCCTCGCGGCAGATCGGTTCGAGCAGGTTGCGCTTCTCCCACGGCTTCGCGCGCTCGGCGGCGATCCACGCGCAGATCGCGAAGCGCCCGCCCGGCTTCAAAACGCGAAACGCCTCGGAGAACGCCCGCGCCTTGTCGAGCATGTGCTCGGTGCTCTCGATCGCGTACGCGGCGTCGAACGACCCGGCCGGCAGGTCGTTTTCGAGCCAGTCGCGCAGGAGGTAGCGCGGGTTCGTGGCGCCGGGGTTCGTCGCCTCGGCGAACGCCTGCTGCGCCGGGACGATGGTGAGCGCCGTGACCGCCGCGTCGAACCACTTCACGACGAGCCGCGCGCTCGCGCCGTACCCCGAGCCGATGTCGCACACGCGGTCGCCCGGCCGGACGCCGGCCTGCTCCGCGACGAAGGCCGTGAGCTGCTCGACGGCTTGGAGCGGCGACTCGCGGCCGGTCCGCCACAGCCCGTGGTGGACGTGCTCGCCCCACACCTCGCGGTACAGGCGGTCGAGTTCCTGGTAGTGGTCGGCGACGACGCCGGCGGCGAGCGGACGGTGCGGGGTGATCATGCAGGTTGGTATACGGCATGCCTCGCTGAAGTGCCCGAAGGGTGAACCGCCGCCGGGCGAACCCTGAGCGCCAGCGAGGGGGTGAGGCGCACCCCCTCGCTGGCGCTCAGGGTTCGCCAAAGAAACGTGCCCCAGCCCGTGCCCGATGGTTCCCCACACCCGCCTCCGCACTGGGGCGGCCGTGAGAAGGGGGTGCCTGTTGTGTTGGGCCTCTTGGTGAGCGGGGGGCGTGAGTCCCCCGGTAGAACCGCGATCCTCATGCACCGGGGGACTCACGTCCCCCGCTCGCCCAAATCCCACAGGCACGCCGCCGTGACAAACTGCCGTAGACTCGGTAAGCCGCCGTGGGTATTGCGGGCGGCGTAAGACTGGGGAGGGGACACCCGTGGCCGGCGACCGTACCGAACTCATCGTCGAAACGGCGCACCTCACCAAGATCTACCAGAACCGGCAGATCGCGCTGAACGACGTGTCGCTGACCATCGAGCCGGGGTGCGTCCTCGGGCTCCTCGGCCCCAACGGGGCCGGCAAGACCACGTTCCTGCGGCTCATCCTCGGGCTGCACCGCCCCACCGCGGGCTGGGCAAAGGTGTTCGGCAAGGTGATGCACCCGAACGCGGCCGACCTGCGCCGCCGCATCGGGTACATCCCCACGAACCCGCAGTTCCCACGCGGCATGACCCCGATCACGTACCTCGACTACATCGCCCGGCTGTTCGGCCTGCCCGCCGACGTCCGCAAGCCGAAGCTCGCGACGCTGATCCGGGCCGTCGACCTGCTCGCGCACTCGGGCCACTCGCTGACGCACTTCACGCCCGGGATGACCGCGCGGCTCGCGGTCGCGGCGAGCCTCATCAACGAGCCCGACCTGCTCATCTGGGACGAGCCGACCCACGGGCTCGACATCGAGGCCCGACGCTCGATGCTCGAACTCATCAAGCGGCTCGCGGCCGACAAGACGCTGATCCTCAGCAGCCACAACCTGAGCGACGTGGACGAGGTGTGCAACCACGCCTGCGTGCTCAACAAGGGGCAGATGATCTTCCACGGCTCGCTGCAGGACCTGAAGGGCCGCATCCGCAAGAACCACTACGAACTCGACCTCGACGGCGAGCAGAAGGCGATCACCAAGGTCGTCGGCATCCTGCGGGCGCTGAAGGACTTCACCCAGGTGCAGCTCCGCCACCGCCGCATGGAGGTGAAGCTCGGCGAGGAGACCCCGAACGCCGCGCTGCTGGCCCAGATGTTCCAGGTGCTGGCCGAGCACAAGGTCACGCTCATCACGGTGCGGAGCGTCGGCATGCAGACCGAGCAGGCGTACCTCGACCTGGTGGAGAAGGAAGAGCAGCGCGGGTTCGCCCGGCTGTACGCGGAAGCGGCCTGACGGCGTCAGCAAGTCGTCACGTCATCGGGTCGTCAGGTCGGACCGGCCTGCGGACCGGTGCCGGGACTTGATGACGTGACGACCCGTGACCTGATGACTGGTGAAGCATGGACACGCCCCCGGTGGTCACCCTGCGGTTCAACAAGTTCCTGCCGTACTGGGCGGTGTTCCAGACCGACCTGCGCCAGACGTCCCGGAGCTGGGTGTACCGCCTGTGGGTCATCATGACCGTGTTCGCGGCCGGCGCGTTCCTGCTGTACCGCGTCGGGCTGCACCAGGAAGCGGGCATGGTGCAGTCCGCGGCCGTCCAGTGCGGCGACCTGTTCCGGCTCATGGTGGTCGGCGGCCTCGCGCTCGTCGTGGTGCTCGCGGTCTCGGCCGTCGGCGGGGAGCGCGGCACCCTCGCCGACTCGATCCTGTCCCGCGGCATCAGTCGCTACCAGTACTTCCTGGCGAAGTGGCACGCGCGGCTCGTCGTGGTCGTGTCCACGTTCGCGGTGCTGGCCGCCGGCATCCTGATCGCGGGCTACTTCCTGTTCAAGTCGGACGCCGAATCGGACCTCAGCCTCACGGGCGGGCTCGCGGCGGTGCTCGCGGTCGCCGCGGCGCTGTGCGTGATCGTGACGTGGGGCGTGGTGATCGGCTCGCTGACCAACGGCCCGGTGCTCGGCATCACCGTGTTCTGGCTGGTGCTGTACGGCGTCGGGTTCCTGCTGACGCTGATGCCCGAGCCGTGGCCCAGCCCGGACCGCGAACTCGCCCGGCTGAAGTTCGTGCTGCGGGGCCAGTTCAACGAGCTGGTGCTGGCGAACCTCGTCATCGGCTCGGCTGTGCTGTCGCTCGGGGCCGGCGCGCTCGGTCTGATGGGGTTCAGCAAGAGCGACGTGTGATACCACGCATGGGTTGAATTGATCGCCCCGCGCGGGCCGCCACGGAGGGCGGCCCCTACCCGACATCAGCTCTTGGTTTGTAGGGGCCGCCCT
>NZ_JBHYGG010000073.1:0-16345 GCF_051859125.1 Gemmata sp. | reverse complement strand
GGTGGCTCGTGCCACCCGCCCCGCGGACGTTTCTGGACATCTCGATCACGCGCCGGCTCAGGCGACGACGATCCGCAGCGTGCGGAGCACGCTCGCCCCGACTTCGTCCGTGACCCGCACGTCGAAATTGTACGTGCCGGCCGTCGTCGGGGTGCCGGTGATCGCACCGGTGTTCGTGTCGAGGCTCAGGCCCGGCGGCAGGTCCCGAAGCAGCGTGCCCTTGGTGATCGTCTCGAACGTCTTGGCGCCGGTCCCGCCGGTCACCGTGATGGTCTGGCTGTACGCGACGTTCACGGTCCCGGGCGGGAGCGAGGTCGAGATCGACCCATTCGGCGTGGCCTGGAACCCGAACACCATTGCGGCGCTGATGACGACGGTGAACGCCTCGGCGTCGGTCGCGCCGGTGGCGTCGCGCGCCGTGATCGTGAAGTTGAACGTGCCGACGGCGGTGGGCGTGCCCGCGAGCACCCCGGTGGTCGCGTTGAACGTCAGGCCGTTCGGGAGCGTGCCGGTCCGGGTGAAGGTGTACGGCCCGGTCCCGTCGGCGACCGCGATGGTCTGGCTGTAGCCCGGCGCGTTCCGCGTCCCGTTGGGCAGGGAGATCGTGGTGATGTCCGGCGCGGCGTTGATCGTCACGTCGTAGGTCTGCTCGCCGGTCGCGGAGCTGGAGTCCGTTGCGGTGACCGTGAAGTTGAAGTCCCCGGGCACCGTCGGGGTGCCGGAGATCGCGCCCGTCGCGGCGTTGAGCGACAGCCCATCGGGCAGGACACCGGCGGACACGGAGAACGTCTTCGCCCCAGTCCCGCCGATCGCGGTGACCGTTTGGCCGTAGGCCCGGCCGGCCGTCCAGTTCGGTAGCGCCAGCTTGGTGATCACCGGGTTCGCGTCCACGGTCAGCGTGAACGTCTGCTCCGCCGCAGCGCCAATGCCGTTCACCGCCCGGAACGTGATCGTGTAGGTGCCCGCGACCGTCGGGATGCCGGCGAGCTTGCGGGTGGTGGTGTTGAACGTCACGCCCGGCACCCCGGTCGCCACGGCGGTCCCGCTCTGGCCGTTGACTTGGTATGTCGGGGCCGGGAACCCGGTGGCAGTCAAGGTGAACCCGGCCGCCGACGTGCTGGCGTTCACACCGGTTGGGAGGGTGAGCGTGTCCTCACTCGTGATCGTCGGTGCGGCGTTGATGGTGAAGGCAGATGACACCCTGGAGAGCGCTCCAACGCTGAGAGTCACGGTCCGGCCGGTCCCCGCGGTGCCGTCGGCCGGGGTGCCGCTGATCCGCACGAAGGCGTTCCCGAGGGCGTCGGTCATCGGCGTGGCGAAGAGGCCGTCGGGCAGGGTGCCGCCGATCGTCTCGGGGGCCGGGGCCGGGTTCCCGAACAGGGGCACGTCGAGGTCGGCCATTGGGGTTCCAACGGTCAGCGGAGGGAGCGTGAACGCCGGGATCGCGGCCGCCCCGGTGACGGTGAGGATGAACGTCTGCGTGGCGTCGTCCGCGGTCCCGGGGGCGTTGGAGGCGGTGAACGTGAGCGCGTACACCCGGGCGGAGCCGGCGGCGAGCGGGGTGCCGGCGAACTTGCGGGTGGTGGTGTTGAACGTCAGGCCCGGCACCCCGGTCTGAACGGCGGTGCCGCTCTGGCCGTTGAGCTGGTACGTCGGGGCCGGGAACCCGGTGGCGGTCAGGGTGAACGCGGCCGCCGACGTCGTGGCCGCGGTGCCCGCCGGGATCGTGAGGTTACCGACGCTGGTGAACGTCGGTGCCCCGGTGACCGTGAGCGACAGGGCGCGGGTGGCCTTCCCGCCGCCCTCGTCGGTCGCCTCGACCGTGAAGTTGAACGTGCCGGCGACCGCCGGGGTGCCGCTGATCTCGCCCGTGGCGGCGTTGAGGCTCAGCCCGGCCGGCAGCGGAGCGCTCGCGGCGGCGAGTGCGAACGACTTCGCCCCCGTGCCGCCGGACGTGGCCAGCGGGGCGCTGTAACCCGTGCCCGAGGCTCCGGCCGCGAGCGTGGCCGTGGTGATCGCGAGCGGCGCGTTGATGGTGATGGACAGCGCCTGGGTCGTGGAGACCCCGGCCGCGTCGGTCGCCCGGATCGTGAAGTTGATCGGGGTGGTCACGGTGGTCGTTGGGTTGCCGCTGATGACCCCGGTGGTCGCGTTCAGGGTCAGCCCGGTCGGCAAGCTGCCGAGGCCGGCGACCAGCGCGAACGTGAACGGTGCGGAGCCGGTGACGGCAATGGTTTGGCTGTACCCGACCGACGCGGCGGCGGACACGAAGCGGGTCCAGGCCGGCAGCAATGTGGTCGTGATGACCGGTGCGGCGTTGATCGTGAGCGTGTACGCCCGGTCCGTCGTGGCCCCGACCGCGTCCGTCGCGGTGACCGTGAAGTTGAACGTGCCGGTGGCCGACGGGGTACCGCTCACCACACCGGTTGCTTCGTTCAGGAGCAGGTCGTTCGGCAGCGAGCCACTGGTGACCGCGAACGTCTTGGCCCCGGTCCCGCCTGTCACGGTGATCGGTTTGTTCCCGTAGTTCAGGCCCACGGTCCAGTCCGGGATCGCGCCCAGCACCATCGCGGGGTTGACGAGGATCGATAGCGGCCGGGTCGCGGTGGCCCCGGACACGTCGGTCGCGGTCACGGTGAAGTTCGACGTTCCGGCGGTCGTGGGCGTGCCGGTGATCTCGCCCGTGTTGGTGTCGAGGTCCAGACCCGCGGGCAGCGAGCCGACGGTGACCGCGAACGACTTGGTCCCGGTACCGCCGGTCGTACCGATCGTCTGGCTGTAGTTCGCCCCGCCCGCCGTCCACGCCGGCAGCGTGATCGCGGGGATCGACAGCGGCGCGTTGATGGTCACGGCGGCCGAGCCCGCTCCGTTGCCCGCGACATCAGTCACGGTGAGCGTGGACGCGCCGGCCGCCGTGGGCCGCTGGACCTGGAACGCGGCCTTGCCGTCGCCGTCGGCGACCACCTGGATGCCGGCGAAGAGCGCCGAGGCGTCGGGCGTCGTGACTGTCCCGAGGGTCGCCGCGACGGTCAGGAGCGCGCCTGGGTCCGCCCCGGTCACCGCGTATGTGTCCTTCGTGACCCCGTCCGCAGTCAGATCCGTCGCGCCGGCCACGCCGACGATATCGAACCCGGCGTCGGGCACGACCCGGATGCCGGCGGCCGCCCAGTTCTGGCCCGAGACTGAGGCGTCGCGGACGCGGACAAAGAGCCGGAACACCCCGCCGTTGTCCACGGGGGTGATCGGGGCGCTGGTGACCGACGCGACCTGGTTGGGGCCGATGGTAGCGACAGTGTTGCTCGCGACGGTTGTGAACGTGGTCCCGTCGGTGCTGTACTCGACCACGATCGCGTCGAGCGCCGTGCCCCGGCCGAGGAACGTGGTCACCCGGACCGGGGCGGCGGAGAAGAGATCGACGCGGAACACCCCGGCCGAGGTGGTGCCGCTCACGCCGTCCTGCAATTCGTCGCGGAGGGGGTTACCGGCGAGTTGCGGGGCCAGGACCGGCCCGTACCCGGTCGGGACCGCCGCCGCGATGGTGCCTGGGGAGAGGGGCACGGTGACCCAGCCGTACCGCTGGGTCTCGCTGTACGCGGTCGGGCCCGTCGGAACCGCGCCGGGCTGGACCGGGGGCTGGACGGTCGGGGTGTCCGAGGGCTGGAAGTCGAACTCGAGCGGGCCGGTCGGGGCGGCGTAGGACTGCGTGTCCGAGTTCGTCGAAGCGGTCGCGAAGTCGGTGACGGAGACCGTGGCCGCGCCGGCCCCGAACGGCCGGCGGACGAGGACCGTTCCCTGACCCGAGGCGTCGGTCACGACCTGGGTGCCGGCGATGTCGGGTCGGGCGTCGCCCACGACGGTGCCGAGGTCCGTGGTTACGGTATACACCGAGTCCGGCGCGCCCGAGACCTCGAACGTGTCCACCGCCCCGCCGTCACCTTCGAGCGCGCCGCCGGGTGCGGTCACGGTCACGCCGGGAACGGTCGCGACCTCGGAGACGTTCAACCCGGCCACGGCCCACGCCTTGCTCGACGCATCGGTGTCCCGGACGCGGATGAAGATGGATGTGTCGGTCCCGAGTTCGATGCTCGGGCTGGTGACCGAGACGAAGTTCTTGGCTGCGACGTTGAACGGAGCGCCAGCGAACGAGGTGTAATTCGTGCCGTCGGTGCTGTACGCGACCTCGACGTTGGTGTACGCCGTGGTGCTGCCGTTGCCGAGGTACACCGTGACCTGCTGGTCGGGCGCGTTGCCCAGGAAGTCGATGCGGAACACGCCGTCGGCGTTGGTGCCGCTGACGCCGTCGTACAGTTGGTTCGCGAGCGGGTTGGGGACCGGTGCGGTCGGGATGGGCGTGGTGAACGTCGCCGTCGGCGTCGGGGCGACCCAGCCGTACCCGAGGGTCGCGGTGTACGCGGTCGTCGGGAGGACCGTGATGGCCCCGCCCTGGACCGGCCCCGCGGCCGCCTGGAAGTCGAACTCGGTGAACGGGGCGACGGCCGTCACGGTCGTGATGAACGGCTCGAACGTGACCAGGGCCTTTCCGCTCCCGCCGATCTTCCCAGAGACCGTCGCCTGGTCGGTCGTGCCCCACCAGTTGTTCGTCGCGTCGATCGCTTGCGCCGTGTTGTTCACGAGCGTGGTCTGGGTGCCGGTGTTGCCGGCGAGGTTGTTCTGGGTGATGGCCCCGATGGTGCCGGCGGTCACGTCGATCGAGATGCCGGTCACGTTGCCGCTGATGAGGTTCCCCTCGACCGCGGCGGGGGCCGCCGGAGCCGCGACGAGCCGCCCGCCATTCACCACGCTGACGCCGACGCTCCCGGCCCCACCGTTGGTGATCGAGTTGTCCTTCAGGTACGCCGCGCCTTCGGAGTCGATCAGCACGCCGGTGGTGGTGCCGGTGACGGTGTTGTCGACGAGTTCGATGGGGAGCTTGCCGCTGAAGTCCTCCAGATCGAGCCACTGGAACCCGATGTTGGCCCGCGAGACGGTGTTCCCCTCGTACCGCACGGTCGTGGTCGCGCTGCTGTGCGACGTGAGCCGGAACCCGCGCGAGTACTTGTTCGGAACGCCGGTCCCGCCCCCGAGGTTCTGGAACGTGTTCCCGATGACCGTGATGCTGCTCGTGTGGGCGTGGCCGTTCTCCCACACTCCGACCACGATTTCCGGGTTCGACACCGGGTTGCCGGTGATCTGAATCGTGTTCCCGGAAATGGTGAGTCCGTCGTAGTACCCGCCGGGGCCGGTTTGCGTCAGGATGCCGACCGACTGGGCGTAGTCGGTGGGGTTGGTCGTGGTGCCGGTGTTCGTCCCGGTGCCGGCGAGCGTAATCGAGTTGCCCAAAACCCGCTGGCCCGCGCCGAACCCGAGGAGGATGGCGACGTTCCCGCTGGCGTACTCGGGCGCACTCGTGTTGGCGTTCGCCACGTCTGCAGGAACGACGATCTTGTTGTTGGTGATCGTGGTGCCACTGAAGGCGTCGGGCAGGCCGATCGTGTTGTACATCCCGATCGCGACGTCGAAGTTCGCGAGGCTCAGGTTCGAGATGGTCCAGTTCTGGTTCGGCCCGTCACCGTCGAAGTACAGGAACCCCTCGGAATCGACGCCGGTGACGTCGCCCGGCCCGGTAACCGTTGCGCCGTAGGTGGTGCCGACCGGAGCGGGGGCGGTGATCGTGACGCCGTTCACGTCCGGCTGAACGAAGATGCCGTAGTCGTCGTTCGTGCCCAGTACGCCGTCGGACCCGCGGGTCCAACTCGTGTTGGCGGCCCCTGAGGCCCAGTTGAAGTTGCCGCGGAGCACGACCGTGTCGCCGTCGGCCAGCGCGTCGAACACGTCGTTGAGGATCGTGTAGTTGTTCGGGCTGGCGGTGGGGCTGTTGTTCAGCGGGTCCGTGTTGTACGCGCTCCGGAGCGTGGTCGGCACGTTGTCGGCGAACACCTTCCCGGCGTTCGCGCCGTTCGCCGCGTCGGCGAAGGCGTACACGTCGTACACCGCCGGAACCGTGCGGTCCTCGAGCGACTCAAGACGTAAGTCCTTTTGGAAGGATACCTTCGGTCGGTTGTCGATCGGTCGCGTTCGGCGGGTAAAGGCGCTCAGCATCACACGGCGAATGAGGTTGGGCATCGATGTTGTCGCTCAAGCGGTGGTGGGGCGGTCCGCCGACGTCGGCCGTGAGGGTTCGGGTAGCTTACGAAGATTAACGCCGGAACCTGTCTCGGGGCGAGGTCACGCCCGAGATCGAGCCGGGCCGGGAGAGGGGCCCGAAATGCTGCGCAGATTGCCGAAGCTAACACGAGATGAAAATTATTACGACATCATCGCCTGGACACCAGAACAAAATCGAGAAGTGTGCGACGGAATTTTTTGCATGACGGGATCGGTGTCCGGCCCTGCGGTGGGAGACGGTTGTGCCGGATCTCCGGGCGCCCCGGCGGCCGCACGCAGTCAGGGCCGGGTGGCGGCCGCCGGGGCAGGTTCCTGCTCCAGGCGTGCGATCCCCGCCTGCGCGACCGGGAGCGTCGGTTCCAGCACCAGCGCACGGCGGTAGGCCGCGAGCGCCCCGTCGCGGTCGCCGCGGGTCACGAGCACGAACGCGAGGTTCGCCTGGGCCTCGGCCGGCGACACCGCCTTCTCGAACGAAGCGACCGCCTCCGCCGCCCGGCCGAGCTGCGCCTGCGCCATGCCGAGGTTCACCCACGCTCGCTTGCTCGTCTTATCGGCGGCGACGGCCCGCAGCAGGTGCGACTCGGCCTCGGCCCACTGGCCGCGGTTGTAGTAGCTGTACCCCAGGTCGTTGAGCAGCCCCGCGTCCTTCGGGTGCTTCTTCAGCAGCTCCTGGTACTCGGTCATGGCCTTCGCCTGCTGGTCGATCTTGTCGTACAGCACCGCGAGCCGCCGGCCGGCGCGCTCGGTCACGCCCGGGTCTAGCTCCCGGGCTCGTTCGTAGTACGCCACCGCCTCGGCGTCCTTGTCGGCCTTCTCCAGATCCTCGGCCATTACAAGGCACAGCGTCGCCGAGTGCTTCCCCGGCAGGTCGCCCGACGCGGCCTCGGACGCGGGCGTGTGGCCGCCGGTCGGCACGGTGAGCGGTTCGGTGTTGTCGAGCAGCGCGCTCGCCTTGCCCGCGTGCGAGTGGGTGCACCCGGCGGCCGCGGCGGCGACGAGCAGCGTCAGCAGGGTGATTCGCATGGGCAGGATTCCCGTTTAGTGGCCCCGGCCGGGCCGGGCATCGCGTCCGTCCTCAACTCCCCCACACACTGTCGCCCGTGTCAAGGCAGGGGGGTGTAGCCCGACGGCCCGGCGACGTTCACCGCCTCGGTCCGCGAGTACATGCGGATGCGGCTCAGGTCGGTGCGGACCGGGCTGCGGAAGTCGCGGCAGTGGCCCTCGATCCGCCCCATCAGGTAGAGTTCGACGTCGCTCGGGTCGAGGATCTCGCAGCCGGGCAGCGGCGGCGTCTGGCCGGGGTCCATCGGCCGGGCGAGTTCCGGCGTGATGAAGATGACCAGCTCGCGCTCGGTCGCCTGCACCCGTTGAAGCCCGGTCAGCACGTTCAGCCCGGGAATGTCGCCGATGAACGGCAGGCTGTTCCGGTCCCCGCTCAGACTCGTCTCGATCAGCCCGGCGACGGCGAGCGTCTCGCCCTGCCGCAGTTCGACCGTGGTGTTCACGTTTCGCGTGTTCATGCCCGGCACCACCGCGCCGCCGATGGTCGTACCGGTCGTCGTGTCGCGGTTGCTCACGTTCGCGGAGAGCACGAGCCGCACCTTGTCGCGGTCGGTGACGAACGGGGTGAAGCTGAGCTGCACGCCGAACGGGACGTAGGACACGCCCTGGAGCCCGCCGGCGAGGCCGTTGAACCCGCCGATTACCGGGACCGGGAACTGGCCGCCGGCCCGGAAGTCGGCGGTCTGGCCGTTCATCGTCACCAGCGTCGGCTCGGCGAGCGACTTCGCGTACTGGAGCGACTTGAGCGCCTTGATCGCGACCGGGACGCGGCCCGCGTCGAACCGGGCGAACACGTTGGGCGGCCCGGCCCCGAGCAGGTTCGTCGCGCCGCCGATGCCGGTGAACCCGGTGAGCAGGCCGGTCGCGTTGGCGAACACGGTGAGTCCCTGGTTGTTCTGCACCGCGAAGTTCATCCCGATGCTGCGGGCCGCGGCCCGGTTCACCTCGGCGACGATCACCCGCAGCATCACCTGCTGTTCGCCGGCCACTTCGAGGAGGTTGATGACGTTCGGCCCGCCCGCGGCCTGGAACGCCTCCTGGTTCATCGGCTGCGCCGGCGGGATCGCGTCTTGGGGGAACCCGCCCGCGGGAACAATGGGAATCTTGCCGGCGTCCTCGCCGCCCGCCCCGGCCCCGTTGACCGGCCCGTTGTTCGCGCTCACCACCGGATTCGCCCGAATGATCTGGAGGATCTGCCCGCCCTGCACGAAGTCCCGCACCCGGCCGGACACGACGAGCTTGTCGCCGAGCACCTTCAGCCGCACCGAGGTGTCGCGGAAGTGCTTGTTGATGTCGTCTTCGAGCGCCTTGTACGCCTTCTCGACGCGGTCCTTGGCGTCCGGGTCCGGGAAGATCCGCACGAGGTAGCTGAGGGTCTCCTGCTTGGCCGGGTCGTTGCGGTCGCCGAACCAGAGGGTGAGCACGGTCGCGCCGACGGCCTTTCCCTGGAGCAACAGCTCGCGGGGCGTGGCCGGGTTGAACGACAGCACCTGCTCGTTGCCGGTCTGGATGCGGAACGGCGCGTCCTTGAACACGAGCACCCGCGACTGCCCGACAACGAGGTCGAGCGTGGTTTCGGGGTCGATGAGCTTGGCGACGTACTTCGCCATCTTCTCGCGGGTCGCCTGGCTCGTCTTCGGGGTCGCTCCGACCGACGGTTGCTCCGTGGCGCTGCTCACGAACGGCAGCGGGAGCGGGTTCGGCTGGCTCGCACTCGGCGGCGGGACCGGCACTTGCCGCACCCCGCCCGTCGGCGGCGCAGAGATCGGCTTCGGCGCGGAGGACGCGGCCTGGGTCACAGGTGTCGGAACACCGGGGACGCTCACACCCTGTGCGGGCGTCACCTGACCCGGCAGGGTGGAGGCCGGTGCGGGCTGCATCGTCGAGACGCCGCCGGACCGCACGATGACCGGGTAGTTCGGGTTCGGCTTCGCCGCCGGCTGCGACGGCTGGGGCTGTGGCGGGCCCGCGACGGGCGGAAGCGGCATGGCGGGCGCGAGCGGGCCGGGCGCGACCGGCGGGTCCGCGAGGACCACGCCCAGGCCGAGGCACAGGACGGCCGCGGCCGCGGCGAAGCGGCCCCGTCGCCGGGGCGTGCGGCCCCGGTTCGCTAGGCTGGCGGCGGTGTCGTCAGGTGCCATGTGTCCCCCTTCACCCACCCGAAGGCTGTCGCGCCCGGCAAGCGTTTCCGCCGGCCGGACTGCCAGGTCGCGAGGCCGCGCACGCCACTCCCCCGGCGCGCGGCAACGACTGTTGTGAGGGCCGTCTGATACCGGCCCGGGGATTCGTGTCAAGTCGAGGTGCGGCCCGCCCGACGCTTGCCCCGGCCCCGCGGCGTGCGGTACAGTGCTGGCATGAGCCACACCACACCGCACGTCGCCCGCCGGCAGTTCCTCCGCGACTGCGGGTACGGCGTCGGCAAGATCGCCCTCGCCTCTCTGCTCGCGAACGAGGCCCGCGCCGCTGACGCTCCCCCAAAGGCGGACCCGTTCGCGCCGAAGCCGCCGCACTCCCCCGCGAAGGCGAAGGCGGTGATCCACCTGTTCATGGCCGGCGCGCCGAGCCAGCTCGACCTGTTCGACCACAAGCCCGAACTCACGCGGCTCGAAGGCAAGCCGATCCCGCCCGAGGTCATCAAGGGCCAGCGGTACGCCTTCATCCGGCCCGACGCGGCGGTGCTCGGCCCGCGGTTCAAGTTCGCCAAGCACGGGAAGTGCGGGGCGGAACTGTCCGAGATGCTCCCGCACCTCGCGAAGGTCGTGGACGACGTGACGTTCCTGAAGGCGGTCCTCACCGACCAGTTCAACCACGCGCCGGCGCAGATCTTCTTCAACACCGGGTTCGGGCAGCCCGGCCGGCCGAGCATCGGGAGCTGGGTCACCTACGGGCTGGGGTGCGAGACGAAGGACCTGCCGGCGTTCGTTGTGATGTCGACCGGGGCCGGCATCAGCGGCGGCAGCGCGAACTGGAGCAGCGGGTTCCTGCCGACCGTGTACACCGGCGTCCGCTTCCGCAACCAGGGCGACCCGATCCTCAACGTGTCTTCGCCGCCCGGCTTCGACGCCGAAACGGAGAAGGACACCCTCGGTCTCGTCACGGAGATGAACAAGTCTCGCCTCGGCGTCGTCGGCGACCCCGAGATCGCGACCCGCACCGCCGCCTACGAGATGGCCGGCCGGCTCCAGACCGCCGCGCCGGAACTCACCGACCTCAAGAAGGAGCCGAAGGAGACGCTCGAACTCTACGGCTGCGACCCGGCGAAGCCGTCGTTCGCGCGGGCGTGCCTGCTGGCCCGGCGAATGGTGCAGCTCGGCGTGCGGTTCGTGAACATCTATCACGAGGGGTGGGACGCGCACTCGGACGTGTCCGGCAACCTCAAGAACAACTGCGGCGCGACCGACAAGGCGAGCGCCGCCCTCGTCGCCGACCTGAAGCGGCTCGGCATGCTCGACAGCACCCTGGTCGTCTGGGGCGGCGAGTTCGGCCGCACGCCGATGGTCGAGTCGAACGCGCTCCTCGGCCGCAGCTTGGGCCGCGACCACCACCCGCAGGCGTTCACCATCTGGATGGCCGGCGGCGGCACCAAACCCGGCGTGTCACTCGGCGCGACCGACGACCTCGGGTTCCACCCGGCCGAGGGCGGCGTCCACATCCACGACGTGCAGGCGACGATCCTTCACTGCCTCGGGCTCGACCACGAGAAGTTGACGTACCGCTACGCCGGCCGCGACTTCCGCCTCACCGACGTGTTCGGCAAGGTCATCAAGGGGGCACTCGCATGATGACCCGTCGCGAGGCGATTGGTGCCGGGGTCGTTGCCGCGTGCGGAGTCGCGCGTGGGGCCGGCGACAAGCCGGTCGTGATCGACACCCACACGCACTTCTACGACCCGACGCGCAAGGAAGGAGTGCCCTGGCCCGGCAAGGGCGACAAGGTGCTGTACCGTGCCGTGCTGCCGGCCGAGTACAAGAAGCTCGCGACGCCTCACGGAATCACGGGCACGGTGGTCGTGGAGGCGAGCCCGTGGCTGGAAGACAACCAGTGGCTGCTCGACCTCGCGAAGGACGAGCCGTTCCTCGTCGGCGTCGTCGGCAACCTGTCGTTCGCGGACAAGGACTTCGCGAAGAACGTGGAGCGGTTCGCGAAGAACCCGCTGTTCCGCGGCATCCGCGTGAACGAGCGCGACCTCAAGGACGACGCGGCCCTCGACCGGCTCAAGACGCTCAGTGACAACGGGCTGTCACTGGACATCAACGGGGGGGCGGAGACGTTCCTCGCCGCGGCGAGGGCCGCCGAGAAACTACCGAAACTGCGGATCGTCGTGAACCACATGGGCAACCCGACCATCGACGGCAAGGCGCCGCCGGAGGAGTGGCAGAAGGCCGTCGCGGTCGGCGGGCAAGCCGGCGCGAACGTGTTCTGCAAGCTCTCGGCGCTCGTCGAAGGTAGCCGCCAGCGCGACGGCAGGGCACCGGCCGACCCCGCGTTCTACACGCCGACGCTCAACGTGCTGTGGACCGCGTTCGGAGCCGACCGCCTGGTGTTCGGCTCGAACTGGCCGGTCAGCGACATCTTCGCCCCGTTCGGCACCGTGCACGCGCTCGCCTCGAAGTACGTGAAACTCAAGGGCGACGCCGCGTTCGCGAAGGTGTTCGGAACGAACGCCGTCACCGCGTACCAGCTCAAACCCAAATCGTGAGACGGACAGGGCGGGTTACGGGCGCGGCTGCCAAATGATGACGCACTTGTCGTCTCCGGTGGTGACAAGTGCGAGCCCGTCGGGCGTGAACCGCAGCGCCCGTACCGATCCGGTATGCGCGTCGAGCACGTCTGACGGTCTGTCGACCAAACCCGCCCGGTGCCGGTCGATCCGGGCACGCTTGTCGTCCTTGAGCGTGGCGGGAATGTCCCAGAACCGCACCTTCCCGTCCGTGCCTCCGGTAACGAGCGCCCCGCTCCACGGATGGCACGCACCGGTGATCTCGTTCACCCTTCGTTCGGCCTGGCGGGCGCGAACGCTCGGACTTCGGCAAGTATCATCCCGTGGCGGACGCCATCATCAACAACTTGCGTGCTGGAAAAGATGCGCCCGGTGAGGTTGCGATCCTGACCGTACTCCTCGCCACGAGTGCCGATCGAAAACGCGAGCTTTCCGTCGGGGGAGAAGGCGACGAACTGCGGGGACTCTGATGCGACATATGAGACCTCGCCGCGGTCGTCCCAGCGACGCAGCCTCCGACTCGCATCCAGGCCGTCATCTTCGTCCCAGGCGACCTTCCTGGGCAACAGAGCCGGTGCGACGAAGCAGGCGAAGCCCTTGCCGTCCGGCGGGAACTGGCAGCGAACCCGAAAGGGGTCGGTTTTCACCTGAGCCGCGAACGCGTCGCGGAACTCCCCGGTGGTCACGAGTACCGTCGCGAGCCTAGGCGTCGCCACAGTCGCCGCGAGGTTCTTGCTCTCGAGTCGGACCTCGTCGTCGAACACCGCCCAGCGCTTCCCGTCAGGCGCCACGTCGAGCAAGAACCCGTCGAACGCATGGCGCACGTACCGTGACCCGTTCGGCTTCGGCCAGTCCCACAGGAACCCGCGGCGCTCGCCTTCGATACCGAAGAGCTCCGTGCCGTCGGCCGGGCCGGCCAGCGCACGAATCGCGCCCGGCTTTCCGGGCGGCGTCAACTTTGCCAGTTCCTTCCCGTTGTCGAGACTCCACACGCGGACCGTGCCGTCCGCGTCGCCGGTGGCCGCCCACGTCTTGCCAACCGCAAGTGCGGTCGCGGGTTTCTCGAGCGTGATCGCGTGACGGACCTGCCAGCGCGCCGGCGGCTCGGCGGCCGCGACCGGAAATGGATTCCACGCCACCAGCACGAGCACGACGGCAGGACGCATGGCGACTCCAGGCGGAGAGGTATTTCAGGCGCGCTCGCCGAGGGGCTTCACGGTGCGGGGCTCCGGCCCCTTGTAGAGCGCCCGCGGGCGGATCAGGCGGTTGTTGTCGAGTTGCTCGACGACGTGCGCCGACCAGCCCGAGATCCGCGACATCGCGAAGATCGGCGTGTACAGCGGGATCTCCAGCTTCATCGCGTGGTACAGCCGCCCGGCCGGCCAGTCGAGGTTCGGGTGCATGTTCTTCTCGGCCGCCATCACCCGCTCGATGGTGTCCGCGGTGTCCTCCCACTTCGTCGCGCCGGCCGCGTCCGCTGCGGCCCGCGCGTACTTCCGCAGGATGCCCGCCCGCACGTCGCCGGCCTTGTAGACGCGGTGACCGAAGCCCATGATCCGCTCCTTGCGGGCCAGCGCCGCCCGGGTCCACGCCTCCGCCTTCTCCGGGCCGCCGGCCGCGAGCAGAATGTCCATCACCTTCTCGTTGGCCCCCCCGTGGAGCGGCCCCTTCAGCGCGCCGATCGCGCCGGTGACGCCCGAGTGGATGTCGGACAGCGTCGAGACGATCACCCGGGCCGCGAACGTGCTGGCGTTGAACTCGTGCTCGGCGTACAGGATCAGCGACACGTCGAGCGCCTTCACCTCTTCGGGCGTCGGCTCGGCGTCGCGGAGCATGTACAGGAAGTTCGCCGCCTGCCCCAGGTCCTGCCGGGCCGCGACGGGCTGGAGCCCCTTCGAGATGCGGTGCTGGCCGGCGATCGCCACCGGAATCTGCGCGATCAACCGCTCGGCCTTCCGCAGGTTGGCGTCGTGCGAGTTGTCGGCCGCGTCCTGGTCGAAGTGCCCGAGGGCCGAGACCGCGGTGCGGAGCGCGTCGAGCGGCGTCGTCCCTTTCGGCAGCGCGCCGAACAGGGCGTTGACGGCCGGCGGGAGCCGGCGCGCGGCCGCGACCCGGGCGAGGAACCCCTGCAATTCCTTGGCGCTGGGCAATTCGCCGTAGAGCAGCAGGTACGCGACCTCGTCGAACGAGCAGTGGTCGGCCAGGTCGCCGACGGTGTACCCGCGGTAGCTCAGCCCGTCCTCGACGGTGCAGATCTTCGTCTCGCCCGCGACCACGCCTTCGAGGCCGGGAGAGTAGGGGAGGGTCGACATGAAGACCTCGGTAATTGGCGAAGCCCGAACGCCAGCGGGCCAGTTGAAAAGATAAGCAATGGCACGCGGATAACGCGGATGAAAGACAAGATGAACAGGATCAGATAAGATTGGACTCTGACGAACAGGTTCCACTGATCGTGCTTCAATCCCGCCTTTGATCCGTGTCATCCGCGTCCCATTGCTTCGTGAACTTTCATCACCCATTCGCGTTGGGGACGCCGAAGTACGCCCGGTCGCGCTGCTCGTAGCCGGTGTAGCCGAGTGCGTCGTACAACTCGGCCCGCGTCATCATCTTCGGGACCGACGCGGCCTGTGTCCCGGCCCGGAACAGGTCCGCGAGTGTTTCCTCGGCCGCACGCATCGCCACGCGAAAGGCGGTGAGCGGGAACAGCACCATCCGGTAACCCATCTCGCCCAGGGTTTTCATGTCGAGCAGCGGCCCCTTGCCGAACTCGGTCATGTTCGCCAGCAGCGGGCAGGGGACCAGTTTCGCGAACCGGGCGAACTCGTCAGCCGACTGCATCGCCTCGGGGAAGATCGCGTCGGCACCGGCCTCCAGGTACAGCCGGGCGCGGGCGACGGCGTCGTCGAAGTTCGTCACGCCCCGGGCATCGGTGCGGGCGACGATCACGAAGTTCGGGTCGCGCCGGGCCGCCACCGCGGCGCGGACCTTTGCGGCCATTTCTTCGGGAGGAACGAGCGACTTGCCCGAGAGGTGCCCGCACCGCTTCGGCATTTCCTGGTCTTCGAGGTGAATCCCTGCGACCCCGGCGGCCTCAAACATGGTGACGGTACGCTCGACGTTCAACGACTCGCCGAACCCCGTGTCGGCGTCGCAGAGAAGCGGAAGGCTCGTGGCCTGGGTGGTGAGCTGGGCCGCCGCCGCGAATTCCGTGAGGGTGAGCAGACCAATGTCGGGAACGCCGTTACCGGCCGAGAGTGCACCTCCCGAGAGGTACACGGCTCGAAAGCCGATTCGCTCGGCGAGTCTCGCGACCAGCGGCGAGAACACCCCCGGGAGCGCAACCGGCCCGGATTCCCAGGCCGCACGAAGTGCCGCACCCGGCGAAACGCGCAAAGCGGAGTGCGAGGGGGGACTTGCAGGCGCGGTCATTGCAACCTCTCGGGACCAGAATCGCGGCTGGCCAGAACAGCGAATGATAGCTCCTTGGCGCGTCGCGATAAAGATTTTTCTGAACCAACGGATTCGCCGGAAGTCGTTGGTTGGCAAAGCGCCGGGAGGCCTTGGAACGCGTCGTGGCGGGCCGTCAGGAGAGCGACACCTTGACACTCCCGACGGGTCGCTTAGAATCTCTGAGTGCAAGTACCACCCGTGAGGTGTGCATGACCACGATTCCCGTTGATCTGTACGCAATGATTCCGCCGCAGTGCGGGTAGCCTTGCCGACGCAACCAACGGGTGTCGGACGGGGCCAAACCAAATCGGTTTGGCCTTCGCATTTGATGCGACATGTTGTCCTGATGTGGCAGGTTTTGCGCGTATAGCTCAGTTGGCTAGAGCGCGTCGCTGATAACGACGAGGTCCTTGGTTCAAATCCAAGTACGCGCACTCAGTTGGCGGTTGCCGAGGCCTGTGAGTTCGGGGAAGTAGCTCAGTTGGTAGAGCGCCTGCTTTGCAAGCAGGATGTCAGGGGTTCGACTCCCCTCTTCTCCACACCGGCGGGATGCTGTCAACCCTCCGAGCAGTTCTCAAAGAGGATTGCAAGGAAAAAATGGCTCGCAAGAAGAAAAATCTTGCCGGCCGGGTTGACAGGCTGAAGCGACGCCACTAAGATTCTCGATACCAAAGGTCGCAATACCTGATCCGTAAAGGACTTGGGTGGCGGCCTTCGGAGAGATGCCGGACCGAACAGGTTCGGCGAGCGAGGTTCGCGAAAGCGATCCGAGCTTACCCAGCTCTTTGACAACTTGGTGAACACGAAGTTGCATCAGCGGTTGCGAGCCGCGGGCGACCGGGTTCGGGTTCGGGTGCCGGGGAACCGGTGTTCTGGTCCGGGCGTGGTTGTGGGCGGCTCGCGATTGACTGCAAAGACACGAGCCTTAGAAGAAAAGAAGAAGAAGGG
>NZ_JBHYGG010000072.1:13453-16352 GCF_051859125.1 Gemmata sp. | reverse complement strand
CCCCCCCCCCCCCCCGCCCCCCCCCCCCACCCGCGCGGCCCGGGGTGGCCGCCGCCCCCCCCCCCCCCCCCCCCCCCCGCCAACCACCGACGACTTCGACCGAGCACTTTGAACTTTGAACTGGTTAGAGGATCGGCGACGCTGACCCCCTCGCTGACGCTCGGGGTTCGCCCGGTTTCGGAGCACCTCCACAGGCACCACCGCGGGCCGCCGTCCTCAACTTGAAACGTTGAACTCGAAACTCGAAACGGATCAGAGGATCGGCGAGAACAGCCGGGCGGCGTTCTCGGCGAGGCGGCCGACGAGCGGCCGGGCCGCGTACACCGCGGGGTCGAGCCGCACCGACGCCTCCAGGTCCCTCAGGTACGCCCCCTCCAGCTCCGCGACCACCGCGGGGTCGAAGAACTGGCAGTTCGCCTCGAAGTTCAGGAGCAGGCTGCGGTTGTCCGCGTTCGCGCTGCCGACCGACGCCCACTCGCCGTCCACCAGCACGTACTTCGCGTGCATCATCCCCGGCGTGTACTGGTACACTTTCACCCCCGCGGCGAGCAGGTCGGCCCAGTAGAACCGGGCGGCCAGGAACGGGATCCACTTGTCGGGCCGGAACAGGCCGAGGTACCGCACGTCCACCCCGGACCGGGCGGCCAGCACCATCGCGTCCAGGATGCCTGCGTCCGGGACGAAGTACGGGCTGGCGATCCAGACCCGCTTGCGGGCGTTCAGGATGCCGGCGAAGTACGTCTCGCGGATCGCCTTGTACGCCGAGTCCGGGCCGGAGTGGACCACCTGCACGAGCGACGTCCCGGGCGCCGCGGGCCGGGGGAAGTACCGGGCCCCGTGCGGGGCCTCCTCGGTGGCGAAGAACCAGTCCTCCAGGAACACCCGCTGGAGCCCGTGGACGGCCGGCCCCTCGAGCCGCAGGTGCGTGTCCCGCCACGGGCCGAGGGCCGGGTCCCGGCCCAGGTACTCGTCGCCGACGTTGAGCCCGCCGGCGAACGCCACGCGGCCGTCGACCACGAGGATCTTGCGGTGGTTCCGCAGGTTCACCCGGAGCCGGTGCATCGGGCCGAGCATCGGGAGGAACGCGGCCGCCCGCCCGCCGGCGTCGGCGAGCTGCCGGAGCAGCCGCGACGAGATGTTGTAGCTCCCGATCGAGTCGTACAGGAACCGGACCTCGACCTTCCGCCGGGCGCAGTCGCACAGCGCGTCCATGAACCGGTGCCCGGTGGCGTCGTTGGCGAAGATGAAGGTCTGCAAGTGGACGTGCCGCTCGGCCGCCTTGATCGCGGCGAGCATCGCGTCGTAGGCCGGGTGCCCATCGTGGTACAGGGCGACCGCGTTGCCGCCGGTGACCGGGAACCCGTCGCCGTGGTGCCCGAGCCGGGCCAGCGTGTCCCACCGCTCGGGCACGCCGGCCCCGGGCGCACCGGTCGCGGCGTGGCCCTCGCCCCCGTGGTCGAGCCGCTGGTACGCCGACCGCTTGCTCTGCTTCCGCCGGAGCGGGCGCTCGATGTACTGCGACCCGAACAGGAAGAACAGCAGCGCCCCGAGGAACGGGACCAGGAGCACGGTGAGGCTCCACGCGATGGCCGACATCGTCTCCCGCTTGGTCTGGAGCACCCACACCAGGGTGCCCCCGACCACGAGCACGTCGAGCACCACGAGCGACCCGGCGATGTCCGGCGCGAACCGGGTGACGAAGTCCATGAAGCCCATCGCGTCTCGCCCGCCAGGATTTCGACCGGGTGCCCCCGGTTCACATTACGGACCGGTTCCCATAATCAACAACGGCGTCCGCCGCGCACCACCCCGATCCGAGGTTCCCGTGAAGCGAGTCGTATTCGAGCAGACCGGGCCACCGGCCGACGTTCTCAAGCTCCAGGACGACGTGCCGGCCCCGGTCCCGGCCCGCGGCGAGGTGCTGGTGCGGATGCTCGCCAGCCCGGTGAACCCGTCCGACCTCATGTACGTCGCCGGCCGGTACGGGCTGGCGCCGAAGCTCCCGGCGACCCCGGGGTTCGAGGGCGTCGGGGTGGTCGAGGGGACCGGCGGCGGGCTCCTCGGGTGGCTCCGCAAGGGGAAGCGGGTCGCCGTCATCAACGACCGCGTCGGCAACTGGGCCGAGTACACCGTCACCAAGGCCCGGCAGGTGGTCCCGGTGCCCGACGACCTGAGCGACGACCAGGCCGCGACGTTCTTCGTGAACCCGGCCACGGCGCTCGTCATGACGCAATCGGTGCTGGACCTCCGGCCCGGCGACTGGCTGCTGCAGTCCGCGGCCGGCGGCGAACTCGGGAAGATGATCGTCCGCCTCGGCAAGCTCCGCGGGTTCCGCACGCTGAACGTGGTCCGCCGCCGCGAGCAGGTGGCCGAACTCAAGGCGCTCGGGGCCGACGCGGTGCTCGTCGAGTCCGACGGCCCGCTCCCCGAGCAGGTGAGGGCGGCCGTGCCCGCGGGGGTGCGGTTCGCGATCGACCCCGTGGGCGGCAAGACCGCCTCGGAGGTGGTCGCGTCGCTGGGGCAGGGCGGGCGGTGCCTGCTGTACGGGTCGCTGTCGGACGACCCGCTCACGGTCCACCCGCGGTTCCTGCTGTCGAACGCCGTGACGGTCGAGGGGTTCTGGCTCGGCGTGTGGGCCAAGCGGCAGCCCGTGCTGAAGATGCTGAAGCTGTTCAAGCAGGTGCGGGCGCTCATGCGCGACGGCGTGCTGCAATCGACGTTCGCCGCGACCTACCCGCTCGAAGAGGTGAAGAGGGCCGTCGAGCACGCCGCGGCCCCGGGGAAGGGCGGCAAGGTGCTGCTCCGCATCGGCACGCGGTGACGCTATCGGCTCCTGGCGAGCCGGGAGCGTCAGCGACCGGAGCAGCGTCAACCAATACACTCCGGTCGCTGACGCTCC
>NZ_JBHYGG010000072.1:7964-13443 GCF_051859125.1 Gemmata sp. | reverse complement strand
GATGGGGGCGGTCGCGCCCGCGGGGGCCCGGGGTAGGGGGGGCATGGGGCTGCTCCGCTTCTGCACGGGGGGCCCCTAGGGGCTCCCGGCTCGCCCCAGCTCCGCCGCTACGGTGCTTTTTTCAAGGTCGGTGAGCGGGTACAACTGACTCCCAGACGTCGCACAACCCGCGCCCTCACCCCGTGGGAATCGGTACCACATGACCGGTCGGTTCACAGTTCTGGCGAGCGGGAGCAGCGGAAACGCCGCGCTACTGGAGGCCAACGGGTTCGGCCTGTTGATCGACTGCGGGCTGCACCCGAAGGCGCTCACGGCCCGGCTCGCGGAGGTCGCGGCCTCGTGGGCCTCGGTCCACGCGGTCATCATCACCCACACGCACACCGACCACTGGAAGGACCTGGCGCTCGCCGACCTGCGGAGCCGCCGGATCCCGCTGTGGGCGCACCCGGCGCACTTCGACCACCTCGCGGCCGCGTCGCCGTCGTTCGAGGCCCTCGACCGGGCCGGCCTGGCCCACGCCTACCAGGACGCGCACCCGCACGACCTCGCCCCCGGGCTCCGCGTCACCCCGGTCCGCGTGTCGCACGACTCGGACCCGACGTTCGCGTTCCGCGTCGACGCGCACGACGCCGGCCAGCTCGCGTGGTCCGTCGGGTACGCCTCGGACCTCGGGTGCGCGTCGCGCGAGCTGATCGAGGCGTTCGCGGGGGTGGACGTGCTCGCCCTGGAGTACAACCACGACCTGAAGTTGGAGCGGAGCAGCAAGCGGCCGCGGCACCTCGTCGAGCGCGTCCTCGGGGACCGCGGGCACCTGTCGAACGACCAGGCCGCGGAGGTGACGCGGGCGGTCGCGCTGCGGTCCGGCGACGGGTTCCCGGGCCACCTCGTGCAACTGCACCTGAGCCGCGACTGCAACCGGCCCGAGCTGGCGTCGGCGAGCGGCCGGGCGGCGCTGGCCCTGCTGAACCCGCGGAGCGAGGTCATCACCGCCCGGCAGGACACCGCCGCGAAGAGCATCCCGCTGCTGCGCCGCCCCGACGCGCTCAACCGCACCGGTTCGCGAACAGTAACGCCGGGACCGCCCGTCGCGGTCCGCCGCACCGTGCAACCGGCGCTCCCGGGGTTCGAGGCGTAGCGCCTTGCGCCGTGGGAAGAACTCGGGGGGCTCACGCCCCCCGCTCGCCAATCAAGTCCCCCAACTCGTTGACGACGCGCTTCGCGTCGAAGTTCCCGCGTGGGGCGAGCAGGATCGCGTCGAGCCCCGCGGCGCGTGCCCCTTCGTAGTCGTTCTCCACGTCGTCGCCCACGAACGCCACCTGTCGCGCGTCGCACCCGGCAAGGCGCACCACCTCAGCGAAGAACTCGGCGGCCGGCTTGCGGAACCCGACCGCGGCGCTCACCACCGTCCGCTCGCGGAGCGGGTCCAGTTCCGGGAACCCGTCCAGCACCGACAGGAGCCGCGCGTCGTAGTTCGACCCGAGGCCGACCACCAACCCGCGTTCCGTCAGCTTGGTGATGGTGGGGGCGGCGTGCGGGTTCACGGTCCACGCGGCCGGCCCCGCGAAGTGGTCGTACAGCGCGGCGAAGCACGCGCCGGGGTCGGGGACGCCGGCGAGGGTCTCGCACACGATCGCGTGCCACCGGGTGCGCTCGCGGTCCTCGGACGTAGCCCACCCGGCGGCGCGGTCGGCGTTCTCCTGCGTGCGGTACGCGGCGACGAACCGCCGCCGCACCTCGTCGGGCGCCAGGTCGAGCCCGGCGCGGCGGGCCACGTCGGCGTACACGACCAGCGCCGACGGGTTCGGGAAGATCAGCGTGCCGACCGCGTCGAAGAACACGGCCCGCACGTCGGGGCGGAGGGTGGGCATCGGGTGGGGCTCAGCTCTCGATCGGGGCGACGCGGCCGGCCTTCGGGCCGGGCAGGACGTTCTCGGCGGGCGTCGGGCCGATGGCGCGGGCCGCCGTGAGCGCCACCCGCCGGCCGGCGGGCTGCGCCGCGACCTCGGGGAGGGCGCGGGCCGCCTGCGCCGCGACCGCGACCTTCAGGACGTGGATGCCGCCGCGGAACACGATGAACCCGATGAACGACACCGGGGCCGCCTCGAACACCCGCTTGTTCAGCAAGAGCGAGTACGACTGCCAGAAGAAGAACAGCCCCGCGGCGACCAGCACCCAGCCGGCGACCTCGCGGCTCCAGTACGCGAACCTCATTGCAACTCCCCTGCGGCCCAAAATTCGACATTCGAAGCACGAAGCACGAACGAAGCTGACGGGTCACTGATCGTCTTTCGTGCTTCGAGTTTCGTGCTTCGGATTTTCCCGCGCGCGGCCCCACGCCCGCCACTTCTCCTGCCGCGACCGCTCCCGCCGCGTCTCGTTCCACCCGTCGTCGAGGAGCGTCATGGCGGCCTCGTCGGCCCGCATGGCCCGGAGCCGCCAGTACCCGAACACGAGCCGGCCCAGCAGCACCGCCACCGACAGCAGGCCGACCATGGCGACGAACCGCGTCAGCCCCGGGGTCAGCCCGCCGGCCTCCAGCGCCCGCCGGTACGACGTGCGGGCCGGCGCCCACCGGAACGGGAACGCCTCGGCCGGCGTCGCCTCGACCGCGTTCACCACCCACCACACGATCTGGCCGAGCAGCACCGCCACGCACGCCACGAGCAGCAGCGTGCCCACCTCCGACGGGTCGACGGCGGCCGGCGGGCGGCGGGTCGGGGGCTCGTCGGGCCGGCGCACCGCCCCCTCGGGCGCAATGGCCTGGTGCGTGAACCCGAGCACCCGGAAGTGCGCCGCGACGTACACCAGCACCGCCATCGCGAGCACGAGGTCGTTGATCCGGAACCGCCCCTCCTCGATCTCCCGCGGGTAGTAGTAGGCGTCGATCGGCGCGCCGAACGGGAACACCATGAAGTACGCGAGGAAGAACAGCACGAACGCCGGGGCCGCGGGCCACGCGAGCACCACGCCGGCCGCGCCGACGGCGAAGATCAGCACCCCGCCCAGGTCGCTCCCCTGCTGGAACATGACGAGGAAGATCATCGCCAGCGCCGCGACCGCGGTGATCAGGTAGCTCCGCACGGCCGGGTTGTTGAACAGCATGTTGAACCGGGCCCGCTGCGACAACTCCACGGAGCCGTCGCCGACCCACGTCGGGGCCGCGGGCGCGTCTTCGGGTGCGGGCGGTGGTGCGGGTCGAGTCGGCATGTTCGTTCCGTCCAATCGTTCTTGCTCGCTCCCCGCGGAAATACGGGCAACATGCTACGTCTCACGCGGGCCGCCACGGAGGGCGGCCCCTACAAACTCAACGCGAACTCTCCGGTAGGGGCCGCCCTCCGTGGTGGCCCGCCAACCACCTCCGGCGGATCTCGGCGGGACGCCGCCCACCCCGCACGGGGAGCGGGCGAGCGCCGGTGCAACCTTACCGGCGGCTGCGGAGGCCGCGGAGCCGGTCGAGGCGGTCGAGGACCAGTTGCACCGGGTCGCCGTCGTTGACCCGCATCACGGTCGCCCCGGCCCGGCCCAGCTCGCGGCGCAGCGAGCGGAACGACTCGTGGTACTGCCGCGTGAGCCGGTCGCGGACGTACTTCACCAGCCCGCGGGCCTGCGCGCTTTCTTTGCGGGCGAGCTTGTCCGCCCTGGGGCCGCGGAGCTTGCCCCCCAGCGAGTCGTCCTCGGGTGCCCCCGCGGGGGTGGCGGCGTCCGGGGCGTCGGGCGAGGGCACGTCGGCCGGCCACGGGACGATCACGAGAATGTGGTGGTGCCGCGAACGCGCGACCCGGCACGCCCGCACCACCGGCGCGAGGTCGGCCCCGAGTTCCGCGAGGTCGGCCAGGATCACGTACAGCTCGTTGTCGCGGGCGCGGCCGACGGCCCGCACCATCGCCTCGGCCAGCACCTGCGCCTTGCCGGTGCAGCGGAACCGGTACCGCCCGTGGTCGTCGTACAGCGGCACCGGGCACCGGAGCAGGTGGTGCTGGAGGAACGCCGCGACCCGGGCCGCGTAGGCGTCGTCGTCGAACACGAACCGCTCGACGCCGTCCGGCCCGGTCCCGTCCTGGAGCGAGAACAGCGCCCCGAGCTGCTTCCGCCGCGTGAGTTCGCTCTTCCGCTCGCCGAACCACCCGCGGACGCCGTGGACGAACCAGAACACCAGCGCCAGCGCCGCCGGCCAGAACAGCGACCACAGCGACAGCGCCCCGAACAGAACGAGCTTCGGGAAGAACGACCACGCCCCGCCGATCTTCCGGGTGCGGTACCCGGCGGAGTCGAACGAGTCGAGCCGCCAGTCCCGCGAGTAGTACACGAGCGCCAGGTTGATCAGGATCACGAGCAGCGCGACGAACCCCCACTTGCGGTCGAGCAGCGGGAGCCACAGACGGCCGAGCGGCATCCCGTTCACGCGCTTGGCCATCAGGTCCGGGTACACCTCCTGCGCGAGCGGGTACGCCCGGCGGGTGAGCTGCTCGGGGGGGACGCCGGCGACGCCGGGCTGGAGCGCCGACGCCTCGGCGAGCCGCCGCAGGATGCCGATCATGTGGATCTTGGTCCGCGCCGGCGGGCCGCCCTCGAACGCGGCCTCGTCGAACGTGGTGAGCCCGACGAGGTCGCGGTTCGCGGCCGACGCCTGCGACACGGCCGCTGCGACCCCGGCCATCCGGGTGAGCAGCGTGTTCCCCGGCGGGCCGAGCCGCACCCCCTCGCTCGTGTCGAGGAACAGCACCGCCCGCACCGGCACGTCGTTCTCGAACTCCTTGGTGATGAGCCGGTCGCGGCGGGCCGACGCCTTCCACGCGATCATCTTCGGCGGGTCGCCGGCCCGGTAGTCCCGCAGGTCGAGCAGCTCGTCGCCCGACCCGGCCTTGCGGAGCCGGTGGATGCCCGGGGGCGGGAGCGTGTTGAACCGCTTCACCGCCTTCTGCCGGCCCTCGTCGTTCACGAGCGGGGGCAGCACGAGGAACTCGGCCCCCTCGCGGAGGAACACCCGGCGGTAGAAGAACCCGTTGAGGTCGGCGACGCGGACCTTGACCCCCTCGAACCGCAGCACCCCCGGCGACGGGGCCTTCAGCGTGTACTCCAGAACGACCGAGCCGCCCGGGGGGATCGCGACGAACCGCTTCGCGGCGCCCGCGGTCCGCTCGGTGGCGACGGCGGTGCGGTCCTCGATGACGGCGAACGGGACGTCCAGGGCCGAGGGGTTCTCGACGGCGACGCGGACCTCGAACGGCACCCCGGCCCACACCATCGGCACCTCGCGGCCGCCCTGGGTCACGGTCCGGGTGACCCGGAGCCGCGACACGGCCGCGTTCGACCGCAGGTGGAACATGGTCCACTCGCACAGGAGCCACACCCACAGGGTGACGCCGACGATGGCCGGGACGACGGAGTAGTACGGGATGACGAACGCGCCGACCACCAGCACGAGGCCGCTGGAGATGAGGAACCACAGGCCGCGGGGGGTGAGCATCGGGAGAGCCAG
>NZ_JBHYGG010000072.1:0-7864 GCF_051859125.1 Gemmata sp. | reverse complement strand
TGGTCAGTGGTCAGTGGTCAGTGGTCAGTGGTCAGTGGTCAGTGGTCAGTGGTCAGTGGTCAACGGGCAGTGTGGAGTGGACAGTGGACAGCAAGAGGGAAGAGTCGGAGTTATCGTGTGCCCCATGCGCGCCGAGGCTGCTCGCCCACCACTTCGCCGTACCCTGGGTTCTTGCCCTCCCCCCTGGTGGGGGAGGGTGGCGAGGCTCTGCGAGCCGGGTGGGGGGGAAGCTGGACACACCGTTCAGGTCGCCCCCCACCCGCCGCTCGAAGACTCGCGGCGACCTCCCCCACCAGGGGGGAGGTCAAGAACCCAGTGGGACGGATCAACCGGATTCGGTATTCACTTTCCACCACCCACTGCCCACTGCCCACTACCCACTCCCCACTACTACACCGTTTCCAGCACCGGCACGGAATGGAGCACGTCGCGGACGATGTCGGCGACGTACTTCCCCTCGATCTCGGCCTCGGGCCGGAGGATGAGCCGGTGCCCCAGCACGCCGTAGGCGACCGCCTGCACGTCCTCGTGGGTGAAGAAGTGCCGGCCCTCGAGCACGGCCCGCGCCCGGGCGCACCGGAGCAGGTTCAGCGCGGCCCGCGGGCTGGCCCCGAGCGCCACGTCCGGGTGCCGGCGGCTCGCGTCGGCGAGGTTCACGATGTACTCGAACAGCGAGTCGTGCCCGTACACGAACGGGAGCTTCCGCTGGAGCGCCAGGATCGTCTCGGGGGTGAACAGGGGCTCCACCTCGGCCGGCGGCTTGCTGTGCAGCCGGAGCAGGTTCACCTCGTGCTTCAGCCCCGGGTACCCCATCTCGATGCGGAGCAGGAACCGGTCGAGCTGCGCCTCGGGGAGCCGGTACACGCCCTCCTGCTCGACCGGGTTCTGCGTCGCCAGCACGATGAACGGGAGCGTCAGCGGGAGCGACGCGCCGTCCACCGTCACCTGGTACTCCTGCATCGCCTCGAGGAGCGCGGCCTGGGTCTTGGCCGGGGCGCGGTTGATCTCGTCGGCCAGCAGCACCTGGGTGAAGATCGGCCCCTTGCGGAGCACGAAGTCGTTGGCGTTGCGGTCGAAGATGGACGTGCCGGTGACGTCGGACGGGAGCAGGTCCGGGGTGAACTGGACCCGCTGGTACTGGCACCCGAGGATGCGGGCGAACACCTTCGACAGCGTCGTCTTGGCGACCCCGGGGACCCCTTCGAGCAGGACGTGCCCGCCGGCCAGCAGCGCGATGAGCAGTTGCTGGGTGACCGGCTCGACGCCGACGACGACCCGGGCGATCTCGGCGGTGACCCTCTGGTTGAGTTGCTTCGCCTGCTGGGCCAACTCGTGCGCGGGCTTCGCGTCGGCGGGCGGGGCGTCGTGGGCCTGCTGCGTGCCGATCGGCGGGGCCAAACTCATGCCACACTCCCTAGCTGTCGTTCCTGTGTGTCGGTCGCCGCCCCGGCCCGGCGAGCGGGGGCGTCGGCCCCCGGGTTCTTCTCTTCTTAGAAGCGGTGGCGGATCGTGGTCGCGTGTCGGGTGCCCACTTCTCGTAGTTCCCCCTCACCCGCCGCGAAGCGCGGCGACCTCTCCCCGTAGGAACGGGGCGAGGTGGGGGTGGTCGGTCCACCTCCAAAGCCGACTCACCCGCGGTGCCTGTGAGGAGCCCGGCGAGCCCCACCTCGCCCCGTTCCCACGGGGAGAGGTCGCGACGAGCCTCTGCGAGTCGCGGGTGAGGGGTGACCGCGTGAACCACGCTTCACCCACGCGGACCTTTCCACCACCCCTTGCTCTCGCCCCGGGGGCAGCCGGGGGCGACGCCCCGACTAAGAGGCGGCGGGTTCCAGCACGAAGTGCCACTTGCCGTCGGCGTGGGCCTGCCGGACCCGGTCGAAGTACCCTTCGAGTTCCTTCCACCGGGCGACGCTCAGCTCCTGCGGGGGGCCGAACGCGAGCTTCCAGAAGTCGGCGACCGCGAGCCGGAGCGAGTTCGGCTTCCGCACCGCGCGCGTGACCACCACCTCCGGGGGCCGCTCGCCGCCGCGGGCGCCGAGCGCGTGGAAGAACTCGCGGACCGCGTCCCGCACCGGCTCGTACACGTTGTTCCGCCGGGCAAGTTCCTTCTGCCGGCGGTCGAACACCCCCGGCGGGCCGGCCGCCACGCCCGCGATGGTCGGGGGCGGCGGCGCGTCGGTCGGCTTGCGGGCCGAGAACATCCGCTTGAGCAGGAACCAGGTGCCGTAGAGCGTCAGGCCGAGCAGGGCGAGCCGGGCGATCGACGCGAGACTGAACGCCCGGAGCAGCAGCTTGTTGGGCACGTCGCGGGTCTGGACGTCGTCGACCAGCTTGTCGGCCATGTCGACGAGCTTCTCCTGCATCGCGTTGATGTTCGGCATGGGCAGCGGGGGCTTCGGCTTGGCGAAGGCGTGCCGCAGGTCGTCGAACTTCTCGACCACCCGGCCGTTCTCGTAGAGCAGGCACCGCTTCCGCTGGGTCGGCCCCTGGAGGTACTCGATGACGCGGTAGGTGAGTTCGAGGTTCTGCGTCCCGGGCTCGATGAGCATCTGGTTGATGAACACGCTCTGGTCGGCCATGGCCAGGAACCGGTACGGGAACTCGCCCCGGCGGGTGTCGCCGTACCCGCCGGCGGCGAACAGCGCGCCGCCCACGTCCACCGGTGGCGGGGCCGCGTCGCCCCGCCTCCGGTTCGACGGCACGGTGACGCACCCCCTCGGGAGCCGCGCGGCCGGCTGGCGGATCATGGCGTTGAGCGGATCGGCGACGATGAAGGAGCTCTGGTTCGCGGCCACGCGGGTGAGCGGGTGCGCCCCCCCGCCGTCGCCGGCGAAGACCCGTGTGAGCGGGTCCTCCGGGTCGTCCCGGTCGCCGCCCGGGGGGGCGACCGGGACGAGGTACGGGCAGTCGAACTTCGGCTCCGGCTCCAGACCGCCGGCCACGGGGACGGCGTGGACGGACCCGGCGACCGTACACTGGACGCGGTCCGGCGCGACCGCCGCGCGGTGGTCGCCGTTGAAGTCGTGGAGGTCCAGGTACGAGTCGGTCGCGACGAGAGCCGCGCCGCCGTTCGCGACGACGTAGTGGGCGGTGATCGGCCCGCCCGCACCGCCGTGGGGGGCGTGCCGCCAACCGCTCCCCAGGACGACGACGATCACCTCCTCGGGGCGGGTCCAGGCGTCCTGCTCCTTGATCGGCTTGACCCCGGCGCGGTCGAGCAGGGCGCGGAACAGTTCCGTGCCGTCGGCCGGGATCTCGACCTGCGGCCGCTGCGGTTCCGGGGGCGGGCGGCGCTGGGCGGTGGCGGCCGTGGGGGCCGCGAGGAGCGCGGCGGCCGCGAGGGCGAGCGCGAGTGTGGCGGTGCGGGTCGGCATCAGTGCGACTCCCCCGCGAGCGAGCAGGCGAGTGTGCGGGCCTCGGCCAGCTCGCCGTTGGTGAGCGCCTCGTCGAGCGGGGCGTACCGGGCCAGTTCGTAGAGCCGGGCCAGCCCCGTGCCGGCGCGGGGGTCGCGGGCGGCGACGTCGGCCAGGGCCGCGGCGATGGTGCCGTGGGTCCAGTTCCTCGCGGCCGGCCCGCACAGGAGGACGCTCAGGTACTCGAACGCCTTCACCACGTCCTCGCGGGTCGTGATCCGCCGCGGGTCCACGGGCCACGGGCCGAGCCCGGCCCCGGCGAACGCACCCCCGCGGACCGCGGCGTCCCGGAGATTCCGGAGCTTGAACCACAGGAACACCCCGGCCACCAACAGGAGCAGCACCACCAGCGCCGCCCACGAGCCGCCGAGCCCGCCGGTGCCGCTGCCGAGGCCCCACCCGGAGGACGAGGGCAGGTTCGGCCGCGGGCCGCCGTCCGGGGGCGACCAGTTGGGCGCCGGCGTGTTCGGGGTCCGCCACCCGCTGAACAGGTCGCCGACCTTGGGGAGCTCCCAGTTCCCGAGGTTCCAGTTCCCGCCCCCGGTGCCGGTGCCGCCGAACACGTCGCCGAGGTTCGCGCCGTCGCCGGCCTTGAGCAGGTCCCAGAGGCTGTTCCCCTTGTCGTCCTTCAGGTCGAAGTCGAACCCGTTCTCGCCGATCGCCTCGAACAGCGCCCGCTGCACCTCGGGGGTCTCGCTCAGGGGGCCGATGTTCCGCTCCCACAGCGCCGCGAACGCCTGGAGCGACTTGGACCGCGGGTCGGTCGCCTCCTCGGGCTCGGGGAACGGGCTCTCGTCGAGGCGGAGCTTGGTCGGGTCGTCCCCGGGCCGCGGCGGGGGCGGAAGGTCGTGCTCCGGCGGCGCGGGTTGGGGATCGGCCTTCGGCCGCGGGTCGCCCCTCGGGTTCGGGTCCGGGTCCGCCTTCGGATCGCCCTTCGGGTCCGGGTCGGTCTTGGGGTCGGCCTTCGGGAGGTCGAACTTGGGGAGCTTGATCCCCTTGAAGTCGATGTCCGGGCGGTCGGGGAGCTTGCCGCCGAGCTTGGGGTCGAGGAGCTTGGTGAGGTCGTCGGGGGAGACCTTGCCGGGGCGGCCCGGGTCGGTCTGCTTCTGCTTGGCCAGTTGCTTCAACTGCTCCATCAGCTTCTTGTCCGACGTGAGCCGCTTGATGATCTCTTCGGCCGGGCCGCCCTGGAGCCCCGGGTTGTTCTTGAGGAGGTGGTCCCGGACCATCTCCTGGAACGGGTCGAGGCCGTTCTCGCCCGCCCCCATGCGGGCGAGCGCCGCGCGCACCTGTTCGGGGGTGAGCGACTGCTGCCAGATCGTGTGCGGGTGGTGGTCCTGGGCGCGGGCGGGGCCTGGGGCGGGGGCGACGGCCAGCACGAGGCCGAGGAACGCCGCCGAGAGGGCGGGGCGGCGGAGGCGGGGGTTCATGGGTCACGCCTCGTGGGGACGACGGCAAGGGACCTGGACCGCGGGTGCGGACCGGTACACCTTCCAGCATTGTGCCCGAACCGGGTGTCTGAGGCAAGCGACCCGCGGCAACCCGGGGGCGGGGCTCATTCCGCCTTCACGAACGGGCGGCGCTCGAACTGCGCGTCCCACTCGGGGAGCCGGTCGGCCAGCTCGTCGGCGGTGCCCGCCCGCAGGGTGACGTGCCCGACCTTCCGGGCGGCCCGCGGGCTCTTGCCGTATACGTGCAGCCGCGCGTCCGGGTTCGCGAGCACCTCCGGGACCGGCGGCACCGCCCCGATGAAGTTGTACATCGCGGCGTGCCCGACCGCGTCGCACCGGCCCAGGGGGAGCCCGCACACCGCCCGCAGGTGGTTCTCGAACTGGCTCGTCACGGCCGCGTCGATGGTCCAGTGCCCCGAGTTGTGGACCCGCGGGGCCATCTCGTTGGCCAGCAGCCGCGGGCCGTCCTGGAACCACTCGATGGTCAGCACGCCGACGTAGTCGAGTTCCGCCAGCACCCGCGACGCGTACTCCGCGGCCCGCTCGTTGAGTTCCTCGCCGAGGTTCCCGGCCGGGGCGACCGAGCGGTGCAGGATGCCGTCGCGGTGGACGTTCTCGATCAGCGGGTACGCCGCGATCCGCCCGTCGCGGCCCCGCACCGCGAGGAGCGAGAGCTCGCGGTCGAACGCGACGAACCCTTCGAGGATCAGCGCCCGGCCGCCGAGCTTGGCCCACGCGGCCTCGCAGTCGGCGGGCGTCCGCAGCACCGCCTGGCCCTTGCCGTCGTACCCGAACCGCCGCGTCTTGAGGACCGCGGGCAGGCCGATCGACGCAACGGCCGCGTCGAACTCCGCGCGGGAGTCGACCGCCGCGAACGGCGGCGTCGGGATGCCCAGGGACACGAAGAACTGCTTCTCGGCGAGCCGCTCCTGCGACACCTCGAGCGCCCGCGGGGGCGGGAACACCGGCACCCGCTCGGCGAGCCACCGGGCGCTCTCGACCGGCACGTTCTCGAACTCGAACGTCACCACGTCGGACCCGCGGGCCAGCTCGTACAGGGCCCGGTAGTCGTCGAACTCGCCGGCGACGTGCGGGCACACCTGCCCGGCCGACGACTCCTCGCCGGGTTCGAGGACGGTCGGCCGCAGGCCGAGGGGGTAGCCGGCGAGGGCCAGCATCCGCCCGAGTTGCCCGCCGCCGAGGATGCCGACACGCATGGGAATGTTCTCGCCCGCCGGGTTCGCGACCGTGCGGGTACTTATAGGGACCGCGCCGCCTCATACCATGAGGGGAGTTCCGAGTTGCGAGAAACCGTTCCGCCCCGGCCGCGGCGACGCGCCGAATTCGAACATTGCGCGTTCCCCGCGGGCCGCGTACCTTTAAACTCGGACCGCCCCAGATTCCTCGGACCACCTTCACACCAGGGTCACGCTCATGGCATCGCCGCTCACGGTCGTCATCTTCGGGGCGTCCGGGGACCTCACGTCCCGGAAGCTCATCCCGGCGCTGTACAACCTGATGCTCAAGGGCCGGCTGCCGGCCGAGGCCAAGGTGCTCGGCGTCGCCCGGACCGCGTACTCCGACGACGCGTTCCGGGACCACCTCACCCCGAAGGTGAGGGAGGCGATCACCGGCGCGGGCGAGCTGTTCGACCCCGCGAAGTGGGCGGAGTTCGCCAAGCGGATCCACTACGTCGCGGCCGACGCCACGCAGGCGGCCGGGCTGAAGCCGCTGCAGGACTGGTTCGCGGCCAACGAGGGCGGGGCCGGCGGCCGGCGGCTGTTCTACCTGTCGGTGTCGCCCGACATCTACCCGCAGCTGGCCGGGCACCTCGGCAGCGCCGGGATGAACAAGGAGGACACCGGGTTCCGCCGGCTCATCATCGAGAAGCCGTTCGGGCACAACCGCGAGACGGCCGTGGCGCTCAACGAGGCGCTGCACAAGCACTGGAAGGAGGAGCAGCTCTACCGCATCGACCACTACCTCGGCAAGGACACGGTCCAGAACATCCTCGTGTTCCGGTTCGCGAACACCATGTTCGAGCCGCTGTGGAACTACCAGTACATCGACCACGTGCAGATCACGGTCGCCGAGAAGGTGACGGTCGGCCGCCGCGGCGGGTACTACGACGGCAGCGGCGTCCTCCGCGACATGCTGCAGAACCACCTGCTCCAGATCATGACGATGGTGACGATGGAGGACCCGACGCGGTTCACCGCCGAGAACCTGCGCAACGAGAAGATGAAGGTGCTGTCGGCCGTCCCGATCCCGACGGTCGAGAAGGCCCGCAAGTCGATGGCGCTGGGGCAGTACACGGGCTACCACTCGGAGCCGGGCGTGCCGGCCGCGTCCAAGACGCCGACGTTCGCGGCGGTGAAGCTGGAGATCGAGAACCGGCGGTGGCACGGCGTGCCGTTCTACCTGCGGTCGGGCAAGGGGCTGAAGAACCGGTACAGCGAGGTGATGATCCAGTTCCGGTGCCCGTCGCACCTGATGTTCCCGCTGCCGCCGGGGCAGGTGCTCCGGTGCAACCACCTGACGGTGATGATCCAGCCCAACGAGGGCATCAAACTGAACTTCCAGACCAAGGTGCCCAACGTGGACGGCGTGGACCTGCAGCCCCGCGACCTGGCGTTCGACTACAAGGACGCGTACAAGGAGAAGGCGCTGCCGGAGGCCTACGAGCGGCTGCTGCTGGACGCGATCACCGGCGACGCGGCGCTGTTCATGCGGGCCGACGAGATCGAGCGGGCGTGGGAGATCATGGACCCGATCATCACCGCGGCCGAGCAGAGCGACACGCTGCCGCAGGGGTACGCGGTCGGCTCGGAGGGCCCCGCGGCCTCCGACGAGCTGCTCGGGGCCGAGGGCCGCAAGTGGCAGCCCATCGGGTGACGCTGCCCTCCGGCGAGCCGGGAGCGTGAGCGACCGGAGCTTGGTTTGGTAGCCCCGGAGGGGCGGCGGATGGTAGCCAGGGGTGGAGCGAGTCTTCGAGCGCAA
>NZ_JBHYGG010000071.1:3577-16437 GCF_051859125.1 Gemmata sp. | reverse complement strand
GTCCACGGCCGCATGAAACGAACGTCTACCAACTAATGTGATCCCTACCCGGCGCTCGGGTGGCACAACCACCACGACGCGATTGGGTACTTCCCGACGTCCGGCGGGGGGTGCTGCGCCGGGGCCGGTAACCGCACCGCGAACGGGTCGTCGTTCGCGATCGGCGTGGGCCAGAACTGGGGCTGGGGCTACCAGCTCCTGCCGTACATCGAGCAGGGGAACCTGTGGGCGACCACCGACGCCAACGTGGTCCGCGGCACCCCCGTGCAGGTGTTCGGGTGCCCGACCGGGGGCGGGTCGCGGAAGCTCGACAACGGCGGCGCGTCGACGTTCTACGGCGGCAACGTGGGCACGTACAGCAACAACGGCGTCCTGCACCGGAACGACATGGGGCCGGTGACCATCGGGATGCTGACCGACGGCACCACCAGCACCGTCATGATCGGCGAGAAGGCGCTGAGCCTCCAGATGGCGATGGCCGGGGTGAACGACTGCAACAACAACGAGGGGTGGATCGGGAACTGGGACAACGACATGCTGGTCCGCGGGGACCAGGCCCCGAAGCCCGACAGCACGGTCACCAACACGACCTACTCGTTCTGCGGCCAGCCGTTCGGGTCGCCGCACACCGAGGGGTTCAACGTCGCGCTGGCCGACGGCTCGGTGCGGCTGATCCCGTACGCGATCGACACCACCGTGCTGAAGAACCTGTGCCTCCGCGCCGACGGCAACGTGATCCCGAACTACTGACCGCGAAGCCTGCGAACGGGCGACTGTCGCCGGCCTCACATGAGGCCGGCGCTGCGCGAGCCCCGCCGCACCGGCTACAAGTGGGTGACGGCTCACCCCGCCCCGCTCGCGGCGACGGGCCGTAGGCTGGCGGTTCACGTTTCGGGCGCGTGGGGATTTTGGAAGGTGTCGGGAGTCGGCCGCTCCGCCGACCGGCCCGTTGGGACCGGCGGCAGGGGCGGTTCAAGAGGTGCGCATCAGACGGTCAGCGGGACCGCCGTCTTCACCTTCGGCTTGCGGGGCACCGGGTCGCCGGCCGTGCCGCGGGCCAACCGCTCGGCCTCCTGCTCGGTCCGGAGCCCCGTGTGCAGTAGCGTGTGGAACCCGGGCCGCTCGGCCTCGAGCACCTCCCACTCGCGCTGCTCGCACACCACGTTCCCGCCCGCGGTGTTCCGGTGCATCGTCATCCGGTACACGACCCAGGCGTGACAGACATTAGTGGCTCGCATCGGACCTCCGGTAAGGGTGACACGTTAGAGTACCGCGCCGGCGGCCCCGCACCGCTACGTATTCCGCGCGGAATCTTGCACGCCGCGGGGCGCACGGGGGCCGCCGGGGTGGGGCCCCGCGTTCCCGTGCGGCCCGCGGCGCCCCGCGACTTCCACAGGTTCGTCTCAGATTTTCCGGAGTTCGATGGTCCGGCACGGTCCAGTCGCAATCACTATCGGTCGGAACGGCGCGACAGTAGGAGGTGAAGTGGATCGAATCCGAGGGGCGCGGGTGCCGGCCCACCGCACGACCGCGCCGCGCGTCCCTTGCCCCACCGCGGCGCCCGGTGGGCGCCCGGCGAGCGCCCGGACCGTTCGGGTCCCGCGCGGCCGGGCGTGTGGAACCCGCCCGTGGCGGGGACTAGAATGGGTGCGACGCGCACGTTGACCGCACCTCTGTGGGGCCGGCGCTCCGGCCGCCCCTCCCGCACCGCTCCGGCCCCGCACACGCTCGTGGACGACCCATGCCGCCCGCCAGACGCCGGATGATCGTCGGGATCAGCGGGGCGACCGGCATCATCTACGGGGTGCGGTTGCTCGAAGTGCTCCGCCGGCTGGACGTCGAGACCCACCTGGTCGTGAGCCGGGCCGGCGACCTGACCCGGACCCACGAGACGGACCTGACGGCCGCCGAGTTGCGAGCGCTCGCCGACGTGACCTACAACCCCGCGGACGTCGGGGCGGCCATCGCCAGCGGGTCGTTCCGCACGATGGGCATGGTGGTCGCCCCGTGCTCGATCCGCACCCTCAGCGAGATCGCCACCGGGGTGACCGGGGCGCTCCTGTCCCGGGCCGCCGACGTGTGCCTGAAGGAGCGGCGGCGGCTGGTGCTGATGGTCCGCGAGACCCCGCTCCACGCCGGCCACCTGAAGAGCATGCTGGCCGTGACCGAGGCCGGCGGCGTCATCGCCCCGCCGGTCCCGGCGTTCTACACCCGGCCCCGCACCCTCGAAGACGTGGTCGACCACACCGTCGCCCGGGTGCTCGACCTGTTCGACCTCGAGTCGCCGTCCGCCACCCGCTGGGGCGAGCCGCCCGCGCACGAAGCGGGGGCCGCGCCCGACGGCCCCGCGTGATCCGTGTAGGAGTTCCGCAGTTGGGTTGGTGGGGCAGACATTCTTGTCTGCCTCGTGAGGCGGTTGGAAGCAGGCACGAATGCCTGCCCCACCAGAGCGGAACGAACCCCAAGTCCCGGGGTCACTTCTTCGCGTCGATGCGGTACAGGGACTCGACGCTGCGGACGAACAGGGCACCGTCGGCGGCGGCGGGGGTCGCCCAGTAGGTGTCGGGGTCGAGCCGGTTGACGCGGACGACCTCGAACTCGTCGCCGGCCTTCAGCACGTGCGTCGCGCCGGTCGCGTCGAGGCAGAACACCTGGCCGTCGGCCCCCCACGGCGACGCCCAGAACGCGCCCGCACCGGGGATCCGCTCGCTCTTGTACGCGGCCTTACCGGTCTTCGCGTCGAAGCAACTCACCAGCCCGCCGTTGCGCTCCAGCACGTAGACGCGGCCGTCGTACACCAGCGGCGACGCGGCCCCCGGCCACGCCCGCGCCGCGGCCCAGGCGACCCCGTCGCTGGCGGTCTCGCCCGCCTTCGGGGTGACGTCGCCCGTCGCCCCGGCCTTCACGGCGAAGAGGGTGCCGGCGGCGCGGCCCACGCCCGCACCGCCCCCGCCCCCCTTCCCGCCCTGCCCGACGCCGACGTAGAGCCGCTCCGCGTCCCCCACCGGCGACGCCGAGCACTGCCCGCCGCCGACGTCCAGCTCCCACACGACCTTGCCCTGGGCCGGGTCGTACCCGCGGATCTTCCGCCCGCCCGCGGCGACGATGTCGGTGCGGTCCTTCGTCTTCCACACGAACGGCGTGCTCCACCCGGACCGCTCGGCGCGGTCGGTCCGCCACAGCTCCTTGCCCGTCCTCTTGTCGAGCGCGACGAGGAACGACTTCTCCTCGTTGTCGCACTGCACGACGAGCCGGTCGCCGTCCAGCACCGGGGAGCTGGCGGTGCCCCACCCGGCCTGCATGGGGTACGAGCCGAGGTCCTTCGCCCACACCTGCTTCCCGTCGAGGTCGTAGCAGTAGAGCCCGGTCATGCCGAAGTACGCGTACACCCGCTCGCCGTCGGTCACCGGGGTCTCGGTGGCGTAGGTGTTGCTCCCGTGCGTCGGGATGGTGGGGACCGCCTCCTTGGCCACCTTCTCCCACAGCGGCTTGCCGGTCGCGCGGTCGAGGCAGACGACCTTGAACTGGTAGGTCGCTTTGGGCGCCCCGCCCTTCCCCCCGCCGCCCTTCCCGCCGCCGAACCCGCCCCCGCCCCCCTGGGGCTTCGGCTGGCCCGGGGACACCGCGGTGGTGAGGATCACCTTGTCGCCGACCACGATCGGGCACGACCAGGCGACGCCGGGCACCGCCACCTTCCACGCCACGTTCTTGCCCTTGCCCCACTCGACCGGCGGCCGCGCGTCGGTGAACACGCCGGTGCCGCCCGGCCCCCGGAACTGCGGCGAGTCCCCCGCGGGGCTGGGGCCGGTTCGGGCGAGCAGCGGGAGCAGCACGGCGAGCGCGAGCAGCGGTCCGAAACGTCGCATGGGACACCCAGGATCAGGGGCACGGCTCCGAACATCGAGCACGCTGATCGTAGGCGCGGCGGCATGAAATCGGGATGAGTGCCGCGGCCCGCCGGGCGCCCCCGTGAACATTGCGGACAGTCCGGACACGGCGGCGGCACCGAAGTGGGAACAGGGGTTTCCCGTTCGATTCGGGCCGGCGCCGCCGCGGGCACGGGGCCGCCGCGGGGCGTTGGCGCGGGGCCGGGCCGGGAACGGGCGCGGGGCCGGCGGGGTGGTACCGCGTTTGCTGAGAACCGTCCACCCGCGACGACACGAGGACCGAGAATGCCCGAAGGAACCTGGCAGAACCACCCGCGCCCCCAGCACCGCCGCCGGCGGTGGACGAGCCTCGACGGGGAGTGGGACTTCGCGATCGACCCGACCAGCCGGTGGACGGCCCCCGGCGAGGTCAAGTGGGACCGCCGGATCCGGGTGCCGTTCGCGCCCGAGACCGCGGCCAGCGGCATCGGCGACAGCGGGTTCTACGAGCGGTGCTGGTACCGGCTCCGGTTCCGCCCCCCCGCCCTGGCCGACGGGGAGCACCTCCACATCCACTTCGGCGCGGTCGACTACGAGGCGCTCGTGTGGGCCAACGGCACCCCGGTGGCCACGCACCGGGGCGGGTACACGCCGTTCCGGGCCGACATCACCGCCGCGGCCCGGACCGGCGAGGTCGAGATCGTCGTCCGGGCCGACGACGACCCGCACGACCTGGCGAAGCCCCGGGGCAAGCAGGACTGGCAGCTCCGCCCGCACTCCATCTGGTACCCGCGGACGACCGGGATCTGGCAGTCGGTGTGGATCGAGCCGGTCCCCGCGACGCGGGTCGGCAAGCTCCGGTGGACCCCGACCCTCGACCGGTGGGAGATCGCGCTGGACACGTACATCGTCTCGGACGCGGGCGGGCCGCCGCCCGACGACCTGCGGCTGCGGGTGGTGCTCTCGGTCGGCGCGGCGGTCCTGGCCGACGACACGTACCGGGTCATCGCCGGCGAGGTCCAGCGCCGCATCGCCCTGTCCGACCCGGGGATCGACGACTACCGCAACGAGCTGCTGTGGAGCCCGGAGCGGCCGACCCTGATCCAGGCGCACCTCCAGTTGCTCTCGGCCGCCGGGCACACCCTCGACGAGGTGTGGAGCTACACGGCCCTGCGGTCGATCGCCATGCAGGGGGACCGGTTCGTCCTCAACGGCCGCCCGCTCACGCTCCGGCTCGTGCTCGACCAGGGGTACTGGGCGGAGACGGGCCAGACCCCGCCCGACGACGCGGCCCTGCGGCGGGACGTCGAGGTCACCAAGGCGATGGGGTTCAACGGGGTCCGCAAGCACCAGAAGATCGAGGCCCCGCGGTACCTGTACTGGGCCGACGCCCTGGGCCTGCTCGTGTGGGAGGAGATGCCCAGCGCGTACCGGTTCACCCCGCAGTCGGTCGAGCGGCTCGCGGCCGAGTGGCTCGCGGTCATCGAGCGGGACCGGAGCCACCCGTGCGTCATCGCGTGGGTGCCGTTCAACGAGTCGTGGGGCGTGCCCGACCTGCCCGACAGCCCGGCCCAGCGGCACTACGTCCGCGCCCTCTACCACCTGACCAAGACGCTCGACCCGACCCGGCCCGTGGTCGGCAACGACGGGTGGGAGAGCGTGGCCACCGACGTCATCGGCATCCACGACTACGACGACCAGCTGGCCCGCATCGCCGCGCGGTACGGGGCCACCGACGACCTGGCCCGGCTGTTCCGCCGCGAGCGGCCCGGGGGCCGCATGCTCGTGCTCGGGGAGGGGCCGGACCAGCGGCACCCGGACCACCCGGTCGTGCTCACCGAGTTCGGCGGCATCGCGTTCTCGCCGGACGCCGGGACCTGGGGGTACAGCCAGGCGAGTTCGGCCGCGGTGTTCGCCGAGCGGTACGCCCGGCTCCTCGCCGTGGTCCGCTCCATGCCGGTGCTCGCGGGGTTCTGCTACACCCAGTTCGCCGACACGTACCAGGAGGCCAACGGCCTTTTGTACGCCGACCGCACCCCCAAGTTCCCGCTCGAGGAGATCGCGCGGGCCACCCGCGGCCCCACGACCGTCCAGGAGTTCGAGCAGGAGCAGATCTGGCGCGACGACCTCATGCGGCGGCAACAAACCCCGCGGCCCGGCGCGCCCTGACCACCCCTTGAACACCCGTGCGCACCGCGGGGAACTTCGCTGCCTCCGCGGCCCGCCGCGGCGGGCCGGGGGCCGCGCCGGCCGTGCCGGCCGCGGGCACTCCCGACGCCCCTGTCGGGAGTGCCGGCCGCGGGGCGGGACGGGCGCGGGACGTGCAGAGGTACGAACCGCCCATCTCGGTCGATCAACATGAGGTAATCGATGCCCTCAGTACTTCCCCTTGTGGTCTTCTCCCACCTGCGGTGGGATTTTGTATTTCAGCGGCCCCAGCACCTCCTGAGCCGCTTCGCCCGCCACCGCCCGGTCCTGTTCGTCGAGGAGCCCGTGAAGGACCCGGCGGCCCCGCACTGGGAGGTGCGGGAGGCCGGGCCGA
The DNA here is from genome assembly GCF_051859125.1 of Gemmata sp. Classification (NCBI taxonomy): domain Bacteria; kingdom Pseudomonadati; phylum Planctomycetota; class Planctomycetia; order Gemmatales; family Gemmataceae; genus Gemmata; species Gemmata sp. Next base: position 10,029 of record NZ_JBHYGG010000071.1, on the reverse strand, counting down.
ACCTGACCGTCTGCCGCCCGCACACGCCGGCCGAGGGGCACGGGTTCGCCGACGACCAGTTCCCGCACCTGCGGCCGCTCGTCGCCGAGCTGGTCCGCGACCGCGCCCCGGGCGGGTACGACGCGTGGTTCTACACCCCGATGGCGTTCCCCCTGGCCCGGGACCTGGCCCCGCGGGCGGTGGCGTACGACTGCATGGACGAGCTGTCGGCCTTCAAGTTCGCGCCCCGCGAGCTGCTCGACCGCGAGCAGCAGCTCCTCGACCGGGCCGACGTCGTCTTCACCGGCGGCCCGAGCCTGTACCGGGCCAAGAAGGACCGCCACCCGAACTGCCACTGCTTCTCGTCGAGCGTCGACGCCGTCCACTTCGGGAAGGCCGCCGGCCCGGTCGCCGAGCCGGCGGCGCAGGCCGGGGTCCCGCACCCGCGGCTCGGGTTCTTCGGCGTCATCGACGAGCGGTTCGACCGCGACCTGCTGGCCGCGGCCGCCGACGCCCGGCCCGACTGGCAGTTCGTCATGGTCGGCCCGGTGGTGAAGCTGGCCCCCGAGGACCTGCCCCGGCGGGCCAACATCCACTACCTCGGCCAGCAGGCGTACGCCGACCTGCCGGCGTTCCTCGCCGGGTGGGACGTGGCGCTGCTCCCGTTCGCCCGGAACGACTCCACGAAGTACATCAGCCCGACGAAGACGCTGGAGTACATGGCGGCCGGCAAGCCGATCGTCAGCACGCCGATCACCGACGTCGCGGAGCCGTACGGCGCGATCGTCGGCCTCGGCGACACGGCCGAGGAGTTCGTCGCGGCGTGCGACCGGGCGCTGGCCGAGACGGACCGCGAACGGACCGAGCGGCTGGGGGCGTACCGGGCGGTGCTCGCGAAGACGTCGTGGGACAGCACCGCGGCGGCGATGGCCGAACTGCTCGACCGCGCCGCGCCGGGCGCCGCGACGGACGACGCGACCGACGAAGGGGCGGGGGACCGGAGCACCGCGGCACCGCGGCCGGTCGTGGTCATCGGCGCGGGGCCGACCGGCCTCAGCGCCGCACACCACCTCGGCGACGACGCCGTCCTCCTGGAGGCGAACGACCGCGTCGGCGGGTGGTGCCGGTCGATCGTGGACAACGGGTTCACGTTCGACTTCGCCGGCCACATCATGTTCTCGAACGACCCGTACGTCCACGAGATGTACAAGCTCCTGCTGGGCGACAACGTCCACTGGCAGGACCGCGAGGCGTGGATCTACAGCAAGAACGTGTACACCCGGTACCCGTTCCAGGGGTCGCTCTACGGGCTCCCGGCCGACGTCATCAAGGAGTGCATCGTCGGCGCGATCGAGTCCCGGTTCGGCACCCTGGCCAAGAAGCCCGAGGCGAAGCCGGCCGCGGCCGCCAACGGGAACGGTCACGCGAACGGCACCGCCAACGGCAACGGTAACGGCAACGGCCACGCGAACGGCACCAGCCTGGTGAACCGCTTGCCGCTCAACGGCAACGGGAACGGCAACGGGAACGGCAACGGCCACGCGAACGGCAACGGGAGCGGCAACGGCCACGCCCGCGCCGCGTGCAACGGGGTGCCCGGGGCGGACCCGAAGGACGCGGCCGTGTCGGACTGCTGCGGCGACGGGGTGGCCGAGAGCACCGTCCCGCTCGTGGCGCGGAACGCCGCGGGGGCCGCGGCGGCCGGCGACGCGCCGCGGAACTTCGAGGAGTTCATCTACAAGGTGTGGGGCGCGGGCATCGCGAAGCACTTCGCGGTCCCGTACAACCAGAAGATCTGGGCCGTCCCCCTGGCCGACATGGAGACGAGCTGGCTCGGGGGCCGGGTGCCGATGCCCGACCTGGGCGAGATGATCGAGGGCGCGCTGTCGCCGACCCCGAAGCCGATGGGGCCGAACGCCCGGTTCGGGTACCCGCTGCGGGGCGGGTTCCAGGCCCTCATGGACGGGTTCCTGCCGCACCTCGGCGACCGGCTCCGGCTCAACACCCGGGTCCGGTCCGTGTCGCCCTCGCGGAAGGTCGTCGTGACCACCGACGGCGAGGAGGTGCCCTACGAACAGCTCGTCAGTACAATGCCGCTGCCGGTACTCATCCGCTGCATGGGCGACGAGGTGCCCGACGAGGTGAAGCGGGCCGCCGAGGGGCTCCGGTTCACGTCGGTGCGGTGCGTCAACCTCGGGATCGGGCGCGAGAAGCTCACCGAGAAGCACTGGATCTACTACCCCGAGGACACGGTGTTCCACCGCGTCTTCGTCCAGGGGAACGCGAGCCCGCACTGCAACCCGCCCGGGGGGTTCGGGGTCACGTGCGAGATCACCTACGGCCCGCTCAAGCCGCTGCCGTGCGACGGCGACGACCTCGTCAAGCGGTGCGTCGACGACTGCGTCAAGGTCGGGCTCTTCAACGCGGCGGACCCGGTCCTCGCCGCCAACCAGGTCGACATGCCGTTCGCCTACGTCGTGTACGACCACGCCCGGCCGAAGAACGTGGCGACCATCCGCCAGTGGCTCTCGGCCCGCGGCGTCCACCTCGCCGGGCGGTACAGCGAGTGGGAGTACTACAACTCGGACCACGCCTTCCTCGCGGGGAAGAAGGTCGCCGACGCGGTCCGGGCCGCGCTCGCGGGCCGCGGGGCCGTGGTGACCGTCTGACCGTTCGCCCGGTTCGCCCCCTCGCCCCCCTGAGGAACACCATGACGAACAACGCCTCCTCCTTTGACGCGGCCGATTCGCTCACCCGGCTCCTCGCGGCCGTGCCCGACGGGCACCGGGGGCGCGTCGAGGTTCTTCTGAGCGACCGCCGGTGCGGGGGCGGGGGCCTCCGCGCGATGCTCGACCTGATCCAGCGGGACCAGCGGCCCGTGCCCGACGTCCTCCCGGCCGAGTTGATCGAGATCTACCTGACCGACGACGGGGCCGAGCCGCTCCACGACTGCGAGCGGTGCGGGCTGCCGGTGCCGGTCCACGCCGGGCGGCACTGCGGCCACGAGGCGACCGTCGAGCGGGTGTACTTCCCCACGTGCCCCCACTGCGGGGGCCGCACCGGGCGGTTCGCCTACTGGTCGCACCGCCCCAACTGACACCGACTCGTCGTGAAGAGTATCTGTAGCCGGCCCCTGTGAGGCCGGGCCTTGGCGAGTCCCACAGCCCCGGCCTCACAGAGGCCGGCTACAGTGCGGATACGGATCACCACGATTCGGTCTGACCCCTGATCCGCTTGTGAAGCACCCGTAGCCGGCACCCGTGGGGCCGCCTCCGGGGCGCCACGCCCCGCGGGACCGGACGCCCGGCCCCCGCGCCCCAACGCACTCCATCACGAGAGGTGTGAATGGCCCCGCCATGCGCCACGGACCGGCCCGAGGTCTGGGCCGGCATCGAGTGTACCGTCAACCGCGTCGGGGACCGGTACGCCGACCAGCTCGCGCGGTCCGGGCACGACCGCCGGGACGGGGACGTCGAGCGGCTCGCGGCCCTCGGCGTCCGCGCGGTCCGCTACCCGGTGCTGTGGGAGCGGCACGCGGCCCGGCCCGCCGACTGGGACCGCACGGCCGCCGGCCTCGCCCGGCTCCGCGCGCTCGGGGTGCGGCCGATCCTCGGGCTCGTCCACCACGGGAGCGGCCCGGCGCACACGTCGCTCCTGGACGACGGGTTCGGCGACGGCCTGGCCGCGTATGCCGCCGAGGTCGCCCGCCGGTTCCCGTGGGTGTGCGACTACACCCCGGTGAACGAGCCGCTGACGACCGCCCGGTTCGCGGGCATGTACGGCCACTGGTACCCGCACGGCCGCGACGACCGCACGTTCGCGCGGTGCCTGCTCACCGAGTGCCGGGCGGTCGCGCTGGCGATGGCCGCGGTCCGCGCGGTGAACCCGCACGCCCGGCTCGTCCAGACCGACGACCTGGGCCACACGCACGCCGCCCCGCCGCTCCGGTACCAGGCCGAGTTCGAGAACCACCGCCGGTGGGTCACGTGGGACCTGCTGTGCGGCCGCGTCGACCGCGGGCACCCGATGTGGGACTACTTCCGGTGGCTCGGGGTGCCGGACCGCGACGTCGCGTGGTTCCTCGACCACCCGTGCCCGCCCGGCGTCGTCGGGGTGAACTACTACGTCACAAGCGAGCGGTTCCTCGACGACCGCCTGGACCGCTACCCGGCCCACATGCACGGCGGGAACGGCCGCCACCGGTACGTCGACACCGAGGCCGTGCGGGTCCTCCCCGAGGGCCTCGGTGGCCTCGCTGCGCTGCTGCACCAGGCGTGGGACCGGTACCGCCTGCCGGTCGCCGTGACCGAGGCGCACCTGGGCTGCACCCGCGAGGAGCAGCTCCGCTGGCTCCGGGACGTGTGGGCGGCCGCGTGCCAGGCCCGGGCGGCGGGCGCGGACGTCCGCGCGGTGACCGCCTGGGCCGCGTTCGGGGCGTTCGACTGGGACTCGCTGGTGACGCTCGACCGCGGGCACTACGAGCCGGGCCTGTTCGACGTCCGCAGCGACCCGCCCCGGCCGACGGCCCTCGCCGGCCTCGTCCGCGACCTCGCCGCCGGGAACGAGCCGGCGCACCCGGCCATCGACGGGCCGGGGTGGTGGCTCCGGCCCGACCGCCTGTTCGGGGCGGCGGGCCCGGGGGCCGTGCCCCTGGCCGCGCGGCGCCCCATCCTGATCGTCGGCGGGGCGAGCGGCCTGGGCCGGGCCGTGGCCCGCGCCTGCCGGGGCCGGGGCCTCGCCGCGGTGGTCCGCCCGCGGCGGCACCTGGACGCGGCCGACCCGGCCGCGGTCGGGCGCGTGCTCGACGCCGTGAACCCGTGGGCCGTGGTGAGCGCCGCGGGCTACGCGGGGGTCGACGCCGCCGAGTCCGACGCCGAGCGGTGCCGCCACGAGAACGTCGCCGTGGCCCGGGCCCTGGCCGACGCCTGCGCGTCCCGCGGGGTCCGGTTCGTGACGTTCTCGACCGACCTGGTGTTCGACGGCCGCCGGCGGCAGGTGTACCGCGAGGGCGACCCGGTCGCGCCGCTCAACGTGTACGGGGCCACGAAGGCCGAGGCCGAGGCCGCCGTGCTGGCCGCGCACCCCGACGCCCTCGTGGTGCGGACCGGCGCGACGTTCGGGTCCGGGGGGGGGGACTTCGTCGGCTACGCGCTGCGGTCGCTGCGGGGCGGGGTCGCGGTCCGCGCCGCCGACGACCTCACCGTCACCCCGGCGTACACCCCCGACCTGGTCGAGAGCGTCCTCGACCTGTTGATCGACGGCGACCGCGGGGTGTGCCACCTGGCGACCCCCGAGCCCGTGACGTGGGCCGGGCTCGCGCGCACCGCCGCGGTGGCGGCGGGCCTCGACCCCGGCCTCGTGGAGCCCCGCCCGGCCGCGTCGTTCGCGTGGCCCGCGCCCCGCCCGGAGTACACGCCGCTCACCAGCTCGCGCGGGCTCGTGCTGCCCCAACTGGCCGACTGCCTGGACCGGTTCCTCGCCGAGAGCGGGTCCCGCCCGGTCGCGTGACGCGCCCCGCCGGCGAACGATGGGAATCGACGGCCCTCGGGGGCTCTCCGTAGTAATAAATGAGAGCACCGCGGCCCGCCGGTCCGATGGGGGTCTGGGCTGGCGGTGCGCGGCCGGGGGCGGGACCACACATGGCGAGCGGCGAGGGCAACGACGCGGGCGACCGGGACGGGGCCGAGGGGGCCAGCGGGCGCGCGCGGCTCACGGCCCCGCCCGACGACGCGCGGCCCCCGCGGCTGCCGTTCCTGGTGGTCGGGATCGGGGCCAGTGCCGGCGGGCTCGAGGCGTACACCGAGTTCCTCCGGGCGTGCCCGGCCGACGCCGGCATGGCCTACGTCCTCGTCCAGCACCTCCCGCCCGACCGCGAGAGCCTGCTCGTCGAGATCCTCGCCCGGCACACCCGCATGCCGGTGGTCGAGGTGGCGGACGGGCAGGCGGTCGAACCGGACCGCGTGTACGTGATCCGCCCCGGCAACACGCTCACCATCGGGGACGGCCGGCTGCACCTCGGCCCGGAGCTGGCGGCCCGCGGGCACGGCCGGCCGGTCGACGACTTCTTCCGCTCGCTGGCCGAGGAGCAGCAGCACCGGGCGGTCGCGGTCGTGTTCTCGGGCATGGGGTCCAACGGCACCGCCGGGGCCGAGGTGGTGAAGGCGGTGGGCGGCCTCGTCATCGCCCAGGAGCCGGAGTCGGCCAAGTTCCCCGCCATGCCCCGGGGGCTGATCGGGGCCCACCTGCCCGACTTCATCCTGCGCCCCGCCGAGGTGCCCGACGCGCTGGTGCGGTACGCCGCCCAGCCGTACGCCACCGGCGACGCGGGCCCGCGGGACGAGCCGGTGCTCGCCGACGTGCTGGCGGTGCTCCGGACCCGCACCCGGCACGACTTCTCGGGGTACCGCAAGCCGACCATGGCCCGCGGGACGAGCCGGTGCTCGCCGACGTGCTGGCGGTGCTCCGGACCCGCA
>NZ_JBHYGG010000071.1:0-3477 GCF_051859125.1 Gemmata sp. | reverse complement strand
CCCGGCACGACTTCTCGGGGTACCGCAAGCCGACCATCCTGCGGCGGGTCCGCCGCCGCATGGGGCTGGGCCAGTTCGCCACCGTGGCCGACTACGTCAAGACCCTGCGGCAGACCCCGGCCGAGGTCACGGCCCTGGCCGACGACCTGCTGATCCACGTGACCGGGTTCTTCCGCGACCCGGACGCCTGGGCGGCGCTCCAGGAGCGGGTGATCGGGCCGCTGGCCGCGGACCGGCCCGACGGGGCCGAGGTCCGGTGCTGGGTGACCGCGTGCGCCACCGGCGAGGAGGCGTACACCCTGGCGATGCTGCTCACCGAGGCGGCCGAGGCCCGGGGCAAGCGGTTCGACGTCAAGGTGTTCGCCACCGACCTGGCCGAGCGGGCCCTCGGGGCGGCCCGGGACGGGGTGTTCCCCAACGGCATCGAGAGCGAGGTCTCGCCCGAGCGGCTGGCCCGGTTCTTCGACAAGGACGACAGCTTCTACCGGGTCCGCAAGGTGCTCCGGGAGCTGGTCATCTTCGCCCCGCAGAACCTGCTCCAGGACCCGCCGTTCTCCCGGCTGGACATCGCCACGTGCCGGAACCTGCTCATCTACCTGGAGCCGGAGACCCAGCGGCGGGTGCTGTCCCTGCTGCACTTCGGGCTCCGGGAGGGCGGGGCGCTGATGCTCGGGTCGTCCGAGTCGGCCGCCACCGCCGACGGGGACTTCGAGCCGATCGACAAGAAGCACCGCATCTTCCGCCGGATCGGCCCGACCCGCTCGGGCACCGTGGACCTGGCGGCCCTGGCGGCCGCGGCCCGGGGCCCCCGCCCGCACCCGGTGCCGGACGGCCCGCGGCCCCCCGCGCCGGCCGCGGCCCAGGTCGTCGCCCGGGCCCTCCTCGACCGGCACACCCCGCCGGCGGTCGCGGTCAACGCGGCCGGGCAGATCGTCCACGTCCACGGGGACACGAGCCCGTTCCTCACGTTCCCGGCCGGGGTCCCGACCCTCGACCTGCTGGCCCTGGCCAACGAGCAGGTGCGGGGGGCGGTGCGCACGGCCCTGCACCGGGCGGCCGACACCCACGCCCCGGCCACGGTCCGGGACGGGCTGATCGACGCCCCGGGCGGCCCCCGGCGGGTCGAGGTCGGCGCGGCCCCGCTCGGCCCCCGCGGGGCCGCGCCGCTGTACCTGGTGACGTTCCGCGACTACCCCGAGCCCCCGCCCCCGGGGCCCGCGACCGCGGACCCGTCGGCCGCGGGGAAACTGGCGGACGAGCTCCTGTGGGTCCGCAACGAGCTGCAGGGCGCGCTCGACGAGATGCAGGCCAGCAACGAGGAGCTGAAGGCGAGCCACGAGGAAACGACGAGCCTCAACGAGGAGCTCCAGAGCACCAACGAGGAGCTGGAGACCTCGAAGGAGGAGCTGCAGTCGCTCAACGAGGAGCTGGTGACGGTGAACGCCCAGCTCACGGCCAAGATGACCGAGCTCGAGTCCGCGGCCAACGACCTCGGGAGCCTGCTGACGAGCACCGACATCGCGGTCCTGTTCCTGGACCCGCGGTTCCGGATCCGCCGGTACACCCCGGCGGTCCAGGACCTGCTCGACCTGATCCCGTCGGACGTGGGCCGGCCGTTCGCGGACCTGCGGCGCAAGTTCACCGACCCGGACCTGCTCGCCGACGCCCGGGCGGTGCTCGACAGGCTGGTCCCGGTCGAGCGGGCGGTGCAGAGCGAGAGCGGGCGGCACTACCTGCGGTGGGTGCGGCCGTACCGCACCCAGGACAACCGGATCGACGGGGTCGTGGTGGCGTTCGTGGACGTGACCACCCGCAAGCGGGCCGAGGAGGCCCGCCGCATCAGCGAGGGGCGGCTCCGCCTCGCCCTGGCCGCCGCCCGCATGGGCATTTGGACGCTCGAGATCGACACCGGCTCGCAGATGCGCGACGCCAACCTGAACGCCCTGCTCGGCCTGGAGCCGCGGCAGACGACGCAACCGTTCGAGGAGTTCCTCACCCACGTCCACCCGGACGACGTGCCGGCCGTTCGGGCGGCGTTCGAGGCCTCGATCCGCGAGGGGCGGCCGCTGAACGTCGAGTTCCGCATCGTCCGGCCCGGCGGCGCGGTGCGGTGGCTCCGCGACCAGGGGGACGTGTTCGGCGACGCCGCGGTGGGCGCGTCGCACATGGCCGGGGCGTGCATCGACGTGACGGAGCGGCGACAGGCGGAGGAGGGCCTGCGGCGGAGCGAGGAGCGGCAGCGCCTGATCCTGGAGACCGCGACCGACTTCGCCATCCTCACCCTCGACTCCGACCGGACCGTGACGAGTTGGAGCCCGGGGGCGGCGGCCACCTTCGGGTACGCCACGGACGAGATGATCGGGCAGTCCGCGGACGCCCTGTTCACCCCGGAGGACCGGGCGGCCGGGGTCCCCGGGGCGGAGGCGGCCGAGGCCCGGCGGGCCGGGCGGGCGGCGGACGAGCGGTGGCACCTCCGCAAGGACGGCACCCGGTTCTACGCCTCGGGGGTGATGCGGCCGCTGCGGGACGGCGGCGGGTTCCTGAAGGTCGCCCGGGACCTCACCGACCGCAAGCGGATGGAGGACGAACTGCGGACCGTTCAGGGCCAGCTCGAGGCGCGGGTGGCGGAGCGGACCGCGGACCTGGAACGGACCCTGGCCGCCCTCGGGGCCGAGATGGAGCGGCGGCGGGACCTGGCCCGGGAACTCGCGACCTCCCAGGAGGACGAACGGCGGCGGGTGTCCCGGGACCTGCACGACGCGGTCGGCCAGACCCTCACCGCGCTGGGCCTCGCGGCGGCGGCCGGCGAGGCGGCCCGGGTCCGGGACCTCACCGACCAACTGGCCCGGGAGGTCCACCAGGTCGCGGTCCGGCTCCGGCCCGTGGCCCTCGACGACATGGGCCTCGACGCGGCCCTCGCGGAACTGGCGCGGCAGTGGTCGGCCGCGAGCGGGGTGCCCGTGGACCTCGTGACCGCGGGCGCGGGCGGGGACGCGGACGCGGACGCGGAACTCACGGGGGTGGGCCGCCTGCCCGCCCCGGTCGAAACGGCCGTGTACCGGCTGGCCCAGGAGGCCCTCACGAACGTGGCCCGGCACGCCCGCGCGACACGGGCCGGGCTGTCCGTGACCCGGACCGCCGGGCACGTCACGGTCACGGTCGAGGACGACGGCGCCGGGTTCGCCCCCGCCGCCCCGCGGGCGGGCCGGCTGGGCCTGCTGGGGATGCAGGAGCGGGTCGCCCAGGTCGGCGGGGCGCTCGAGATCGAGTCCGCACCGGGGCGGGGCACCACCGTCATCGCCCGCATCCCGGTCGGGGCCGCCCCGACCTGACGCCGCTCGCGTGGATCAGTTGCGCCCTCGGTGGACGGGCCCGAGCCCGAGCGCCGAGCGAGGGGGTCGTCTTCCCAGCGACCGAAGAAGCGAAACGCGGGGGTGGACGGGTCCGAGCCCGAGCGCCGAGCGAGGGTCCACGTGG
>NZ_JBHYGG010000070.1:0-17051 GCF_051859125.1 Gemmata sp. | reverse complement strand
GGGGCCGCCCTCCTGGGCGGCCCGCCAACGACCTGCTGCGGATCTCCACACGGTGCCGACGTTCGGATTTCGTGCTGGCGTCCCACCCCCAGTTAACTGCTCAGCGAGGCGAGCGCGGGTCCGGCCATGTACCCGTGCGCCCGAACGGTCACGATCGCCTCTTGCTGGTCGTCGCCCCCCAGCGGGGCCTTGAGCTTCGCCCGCAGCCGGGCCACGTGCATGTCGACGGCCCGCGTCTCCAGGCCCGCGGTGCCGATCCCCCACACCCGCGAGAGCAGTTCCTCGCGGGACACGGCCCGCTCGCGGTTCGACACGAGGTACTTGAGCAGCGCCGCCTCGGTCTCGGACAGGTCGGCCCGGCCCCCGTCGGGCCACCGGACCTCGCGGCGGCCCAGGTCGATCGTCCCCGAGCCCACGCTCACGAGGCACACCTCGGCGACCGGCTTCATGGTCCGGCGGAGGATCGCCTCGACCCGGGCGATCAGCTCCTTCGCCGAGAACGGCTTCACCACGTAGTCGTCGGCCCCCATCTTCAGCCCGCGGACCCGGTCGTCCTCGCTGCCCCGGGCGGTGAGGAGGATCACCGGCCGCGTCGGGTTCGTCCGCCGCAACTCGGAGAGCACCTCCAGCCCGTCCTTCTTCGGGAGCATGATGTCGAGCAGCACGAGATCGACGCCCGCGGCCCCGGCCTCGCGGAGCCCGGCGACCCCGTCGGGCGCCTCGGCCACCTCGTACCCGCTGAGCCGCAGGGCGTCGGACACCCCGCGGCGGATGGCGGCCTCGTCCTCAACAACCACGATACGCGCCTTCGGCATGGGAGCGCTCCGCGAAACGGGATCGAACTCGGGGACCGGGCGGGAAGTCAGACGACGGACCGGGGGCCGCACAACACGGTTTTGCGGCCCCAGGCCCCGCCGCCGGCCTGTTTGGCGGGGGCCGGCAGAAGGTAAGACGTTACAATCCCCCGTTTCGATTGCGCGATTCCCGAGTCGGGCGAACCCGCGGTCTACCACGTGTGCGTCCCGGAGGCGATCGGCCCGGCCCCATTCGCACGGCGAGCCGGGAGCGTCAGCGACCGGAGGTGGGCGCTGAACAAGAACTCCGGTCGCTGACGCTCCCGGCTCGCCACGGCCCCCGCCGCGTTCGCTCGCGTCACTGGGTCCGCCCCCAGTCACTTCGCCTGGAACGAGCCGATGTTCACGTTCTTGTCGAGTTCCATTTTGAACTCGTAGTCGATCGCGAGCGCCTTCTCGCCGTGCTGCTTCGGGTCCACGGTCACGTCCCACCGGAGCAGCCCCTTGGCCTTCTCGTCGCGGACGTACAGCGGGTCGGTGCTCAGGTCCGGCTTCGGGTCCCTGAGGTTCACGGCGATGGTCATGGCCGCCTCGGCGTGCGGCATCCGGTCCCACACCTGCACCGGCACTGCCGCGCTCTTGTAGCTGGTCAACAGGACGCGGTACTTGAACGTGAGCACCTGGTTCCCGCCCTGTGTCGTGCGGGTGCGGTCCACGAGGACGCGCGACACCTGGAGCTGCGGGTCCACGCCGAACCCGACGGTGAACGGCTTGCCGACCGCGACGAGCGGGACCTTCGCGGAGCCGACGAAGTCGCCGCCCAGGTACATGGTCGCCTCGCCGGGCAGCAGCACCACGTCGCTGGTGTTCACCATGTCGGCGAGCCGGTACACGTTCGCGGTGAGGACCGGGACCGCCTTGTAGTAGAACTTCGGGGCGAAGTCGAGCTTGGTGATCTCGACGACCTGCTCGTCGTTGCGGCTCGGGATGGTGAGCCGCGGCTTGAGGACGTAAGTGACGCTCGGGCCGTCGTTGCCGCCGGGGACCGGGCGGAAGTCGGCCTTGATGAACTCGTCGCTGCTCACGAACAGGTCGCAGAACTGCTCCAGCGCGGCCGCGTCGTTCTGCAACTTCTCGGCGGCCTCGCCCTTCTTCTGGGCGTAGTTCCCGGCGACCTGGCCGCGGAGGTTCTTCGACTCCTTTTCCAGCGAATCCTGGAAGGCCCGCGCGCTGAGCTTGTCGCCGGCCGCGAGGCCGGGCGGGACCGGGGCCGGGGCGCGGGCGTCGCCCGGGAGAACCGCGACGCTTGCGCCGGCCGTCACGCCGACCGCGAGCGCCTTGAGGTCCGGCGGCGAGGCGTTCAGCAGCGGCTGGGCGGTCGAGAGGGTGATCTGCGCGTTGGTCCAGTCCTCGCCGGTCTTCTGCTCGATGGCCGCCTGGTACTCGACGACGACCTGGTCCTTCTCCTTGCCGCCGGTGCGGAACTTGTACTGCGGCCGCCACGCCGCGCTGCTCACGAGGTAGTTCAGCCGGACCGTGCCGCCGCCCTGCTTCTTGTCCACGAGGATGACCGCGTCCCGCTCGTTGCGGACCACGCCGCCGGACTTCTCGTCGTGGGGCCGCTTGGCGAACGCGAGCTGGGCCTGCACCTCTTCGAGTTGCTGCTTGACCGCGAGCTGCTCCTTGCTCCGCTTGGTCCGGTCCTCCTGCACGAACTTCGCCAGGGCGATGATCTTCTCGGTGTCGAGGAGCCCCTTGTCGGTCAGGTGTTCGAGCGACTTGGCGGTGAACCCCTCCATCTTGTCGAGGAGCTTGAGGTTCTCGCCGACGGTCTTGAGTTCGGCCTCCAGCGCCTGCTGCTTGGCGGTAAGGGTCTTGATCTGAACGTCGATCTTCCGGACCTCCTCGCGGGTGTCCTCGGCGATGGCCCGGGTGCGGAACCGGACGCTCAGGACGCGGATGTTGTCGGTCCCCTCGGCGTACAGAGACGACTGCATCGTGTACGGCGGCATCGGCGAGACGACGACCTCGGCGAGCCCGGCCGCGTCCGGCGCGGTGACCTCGCGGGTGACCAGGGCGGTGTTCGCGTAGACGGTGACGGCGGTAATCTTGCTGGCCGCGGGCCTCACGGCCTCGGCCTTGTCGTCGGCACGGGCCGCCGCGGTCATCAGGACCGCGAGGGACAGCAGGGAGAGGCGGAAGCGCATGTTAACACCAGTGGTTAGTGGGTAGTGGACAGTGGGGAGTAAAGCAAAAGGCAGCGGACGGGGGCTCCGGGCTCCCCGCTGTCCACTGCCCACTGCCCACTTGTGAAATCACTTCTTCTCGCCGCCGACCTCGAAGCCCTTGGCCCTGGCCTGGTCGCGGATCAGGCCCTTCACGGCCTCGTCGAGCGCCTTCTCGGTGTCGGTCTTCGGCTGCTTGGCCGCCTCCTCGGCGACCTTCTTGGCCCGCTGGGCGGAGAGGTCGGCGATCTTCTTCTGCAGCTCGGCCCGCTCGTCGGCCTTCTTCTTGACGAACGCCACCCGCTCGTCGGGGGTGAGCTTCTTGAGGTCGTCGCACAGCTCGTCGTCCTTGAGGTTCTTGATGTCGAAGTCCTTCTCCTTCATCTTGTCCACGAGGTCCCAGGCCGCGTTCTTGTACAGCGCACCGGCCTTTGACTCGGCGCGGGCGATGGCGGCGACGGCCCCGGCCCCCGGCGCGGCGGGCGCGGCCTTGGCGGCGTTGCGGTCCTGGGCGACCTGGTTCTCGGCCCGCTCCCTGCCGGCCGCGCCGTAGGCGACGTACGTCTTGTTCAGCTCCTCGCCGAGCTTCACGATCTGGTCGTCGAACTCGGTCTTCACCACGACCTGCTTCACGGCCTTGTTCATGTCGATCGCCATGTGCCGGCCGCTGCACTTCTCCGAGAACTTGGCCCACTCGGCCCCCTCGGCCGCGCCGTTGCCGCCGGTGGCGCAGTGGATCGTGTTGACGAGCACGTCGCTCTTCTTGGCCAGCGCCGCGACGTCGTCGAGCGACACGACCCGGTCCTGGTCCACGGGCTCGTTGCCGCACACGAACAGGAGCTTCATCGCGTTCTTGTCGGCGGTCCACTTCTGCTCCTCGATCGCCGTCTTGGTGACGCGGGCGACGAGTTCGGTGCCGCCGCCGATGGTGAGCCCGTTGAGCGCCTTGTACACGTCGTCGAGGTCCACCGTCAGGTCCATGTCCTTGCGGACCCAGCCTTTGTCGGCGGGGTAGTTCGAGTCCCCATAGCTGTACAGTCCGACGCGGAGGTTCGGGGTGGGCTTGAGCTTGGCGAGTTCGTTGACGATGTCCCAGAGGCGGATCTTGGCGGAGTCGAGGAGCCCGTTCATGCTCCCCGACACGTCGAGGCAGATGACCAGGTCGATGGCCGGCCCCTCGGCGACCACGGGGGCCGCGACCGGCCTGACGGCCGGCGGTGCGGCCGGCTTCTCCTGCGCCCCCGCGGGCGCGGCGGCGACGGCCGCTGCGAGTAGGGCAAGGGAGAGGGAGTACGCGGCGTTGCGAAGGTAGCGAGCCATTCGACGGCCTCCTGAGAGAACGGTGGGCAACGGGGTCGAGCGAGCCACACCCTTCCGACGCGATTGTAACTGCGGCGGATTGCGCGTGCTGTAACTTCTGGGTAACGGCGGGATTGGGAGTTGGAGATTGGGAGTTGGGGATCGGAGGATAAGAAGCGGATCGGATGGGGCACGCAATTGCGGAGCGCCGGGTCGCCGGTCCCCAGCGTCCCAATCTCCAACTCCCAATCCCCAGCTCCCAATCCCCGACGCCCGCCTCCCCAGTCCCACTTTGATGAAAGTTCCGACTGTGCGGGTGCCGAAAACTCTCCTGACGTGATCGAATCGAACGAGTCGGGGGGAACACATGAAGCGGACCGCAACCACGTTGGCATTGTTGGCCGGGTTCGGCGGCGGGTGCGTCGCCCCCGGCGGGAACGCACCGAAGGAGGCGGCGGGGGGCTTCGGCACCGTCAGCCGCGGGAGCCAGGTCACCGGGTACCAGGGCCCGAACGGCGAGCCGGTGATGGCCCGCGGCTCGATGCCCGGCGGCACGACCGCCCAGTCGACGGCGATGTTCCGGAAGTACACGCCGCCCGGCACCGCCGGCGTCCAGACCGCGGGCTACGCCGCCCGCGTCCCGGGCACGGCGACCTCCGCCGCGTGGACCGGGGCGTCGGCGGCCGGCGGCGTCCAGCAGGCGAACTTCGGCGGCGGGTGCGGCCCCGGCGGGTGCGGCCCGACGGTGCCCCCGCAGATGTCCGGCGGCGGCATCTACCCGGTGCCCGGCATGGGGCCGCCCGGCGCGGTCGCCGCGGTCGGGGCGCTGGGGGCCAACGGCGGCGGCCAGGGGATCCCGAACGGCCGGGCGTCGATCAAGTTCACCAGCCCGGCCGGCATGAAGGTGACGTGGCAGCTCCCCGGCGGCGGGTTCAACGACGAGGCGAGCGGCCTCACCGCCCCGAAGGAGTACAACTTCACCCAGGGCCAGGTGTACCGCCTGCGGCTCACGCAGATCCTGCCGAACCACCCCGGCAAGGCGTTCTACCCGACGCTCGAAGTGGCCGCCGCGAACCCGAAGACGATCCAGTTCCTGGCCCACGCCTGCGTCCCGGTCACGTTCACCAACGACGACTTCGACCACGCCGTGTCGGGCAACCTCGTCGTGAAGGTGATCTACCTGCCGGACCGCGACAACCAGGACTTCCTGTCGGTCGCCGGTGCCGAGGAGGTCAACTCGACGCGGCTGGAGCCGGGCATCGACCCGGTCGCCGAGGCGCAGCGGAAGGGCTCGGTCCTCGCGATCATCCGGCTCGGCAACATCGACCTGGAGAACCGCGTGTCGCCGGTCATGAACGCCCCGCCGGGCGGGTTCATGGCGCTCCCCCCGGGCGTGATGCCGGGCGCGATGCCGGCCCCGGCCCCGACGGCCCCGGAGTACCCCGCGGGCACGAGCAGCGTGGGCGCGCCCCAGATGCTGCTGCCGCAGGCCCCGAAGTCGCCGGCCGCTCCGCAGGCCATGCCGTCGGCCCCGCCCGCGACGCTGCCGCCGATCAAGTGAGTTGACGGGACGAACCCTACGAGCCCACGGATCACGCGGTCCGTGGGCTCTTGTCACTCAGAACGGCTTCAAGACCCGGTGTTTGGTGGCACAGGCCTCTGGGCTGTGCTCCCGGGCGCACAGGCCAGAGGCCCGTGCCACCAGCCCGAAGCCACTTAACCGGGATCTGCCATGCACGTCGGAGTCCTTCCCCTGTTGGGGTCGCTGGCACTCGGCGGCCCGCCCGCGCCCCCGCCCGTCCCGCAGCCGCCCGCGCCCGCGATCCGGCAGGTGAACGGGACCGCCGGCATCTACCCGGTGCCGGGGATGGGGCCGCCCGGTGCGGTCGCCGCGGTCGGCGCGCTGCCGGTAATGGGCACGGGCCACGCCCCCGCGGCGCTGCCGGCCCCGGCCCCGCTCGTAGCCGCCAAGTTCCTCGCGCCCAAGGGCACCCGCGTCACCGCGTTCCCCGGGTCGCCGCTGGCGAAGATGCTCGAAGCGCCGACGGTCCTCGGCCTGCGGCCCGGGTACGTGTACCGGTTCGCACTCAGCAACCTCCCGTACGCCCCGGGCCAGACGCTGTACCCGGAGGTCGAACTCCGCGGCGTGCTCGTCCCGCGGGCCGGGATGAAGTACATGGACTACCCGATCCCGCTCCTGTTCGCGCCGGCCGACATCGCCCGGGCGCTCGAGGGGGCGGTGGTCACCAAGGTCATCTACCTCGAGGACCCCGAGAAGGCGATCCCGGCCGAGACGACCGCCGACGCGCCGATCGAGGTTCCCGAGGACTCCGAGAGGCTCGCGCTCCAGGCGGCCCGCGAGAACGGCCGGCTCATGGCGATCGTGCGGCTCGGGAACCGCAAGCCGTCGCCCGAGGAACTCGTGACGACCGCGGTGCCCGGGACGATCCTGTTCCCCGGCGAGAAGTACCTCCAGGCGCCGCCGCTGCCGCCCGTGTTCCCGTTCTGGGGCGTCCCGCTGTTCGACCCGATCCTCGGGCCGCGCCCCCCGAAGGAAGAGTGCCTGCTGAACGGGGACGACCGCAAGGACTTCCTCGGGATCGGGGCCGAGGGCCGGCTGTACGGGCTGAACGCGACCGACGTGGGCGTCGAGTTCACGATGGGCGGCAAGCGGAAGGTGACCACGTCGTGCCCGGCGTGCATCTGCGCCCCGCGGTACATCATCCGCAAGGTGGAACTGGTCCCGGCCGGGTTCGACCTGCGGATCGGGCTGGCCGGCACCGTCGGCGAGCTGCGCCCCGCCGGGTTCCTGGAGCGGGTCCCGGCGCTGACCGAGATCGGCCGCGACAAGGCGAACGAGTTCGTCGGCCGGGTCCGCCCGATGGCCTACGTCGGCCGGGTCGGGGTGGGCGTCCTCATCGGGATGAACAAGCCGGCCGCGGTGGCCCAGGTGTTCGGGGTGAAGGTGGAGGGCACCTACGTCGAGCCCGAGCAGCTCACCGCGTACCCGACGCTGTGCCCGCTGACGGTGACGAAGGTGATCGACCCGGCGGGGCCGAAGCAGGTCGGCGACGTGGTGACGGTGGTCATCAGGTACGCGAACACCGGCACGAAGGCCGCGACGGACATCGTCATCAGCGACAGCCTGAGCGGGCGGCTCGAGTACGTCCCCGGGTCGGCCCAGACGGACCGCCCGTCGAACTTCTCCAGCGCCGAGAACGAGGCCGGGTCGCTGGCGCTGCGGTGGGAGCTGCCCGGCACGCTGCTCCCGGGGCAGGCCGGCACCATCAAGTTCAAGGCCAAGGTGCGGTGAGCGGGGACCCAGGGACGTGACCAACCGGGAGCGGGGCACTCACGTCCCCCGCTCTTCGGCGTTCCGCGGCCCGTTACTTCTTGTCCTTGAACGGGTCGGGCTTGGGCAAGTCGGGGAGGGTGTTCCGGGGCTTCATCCGGGGCGGCCCGGGGAGCACCGACGAGTCGTCGGTACCCGACAGCGGCCGGAGCCCCGGGGCCGAGTTCGCCCCGATCCACGACTCGCTCGGCAGCACCGTGCCGGACGACACGGCGTCGGCGATCGGCACCGCGTCGCCGTCGGACAGGATCGACGACGCGCCCTCGGCCGACGGCGGCAGCGCGACCTGGGCCATGAGCACGTCGGACAGCGAGTCGCCCCGCGGCACCGCGGCCGCGTCCGGGACGGCGACCGCCTCGGCCTCGGCGACCGCCTCCGCGACCGCCTCGGCCTCGGCCTCCGGGGTGACGACCCAGTGCCCGGGGTCGATCTCCAGCACCACGGCCACGAGGGCCGGGACGGACGCCCGCACCGACGCGAGCGCCTGTTCGACCTCCTGCATCGGGAGCTCCCAGGCCCACGCGAGCCACGCCCCGCCGTCGGCCGGGCCGGGGAGGTCGGGCGGGTCGGGCACCGCGGCGGCCTCGTGCAACTGCGCCGCCGCCTTCAGCCGCAGCGCGTCGAGGGCGGGCACCACCTTCTTCCACCGCGGGTGCAGCACCTGGGCCACGAGCAGCGCGCCGGCGATCGCCCGGAGCCGGGTGCGGCGGGCGTTGCCCGCGCTCGCCTTGAGCTTCTCAACGAGCCGGGCGGCGGCCGCGTCCAACTCCTCGCGGCCGCCCCACAGCGGGGGCGGGTCACCGGCGGCGGCCGCCGCCTCGTTCATCGCGGCCGTCACCGCCTCGGCCGCCTGCCGGGCGCGGGCCGCGGCCGACGCGATGACGTCCGGGTCGGCGGGGTGCGCCGCCGCGAGCGTGGTCACCTCCCGGTTGAGGCGGGCGAGTTGGGCGTCGAGCGTCGCGAGCGCCTGCCGGTACGCGGACTGGAACGTGTCGGGGGTCATGGGACCGGAGCGGGGTGGGGGACGTAGGAATGTATCCCACTACTGTACTCGCGCGCCGCGGCCGACGCGAGAAGTTGGGCGGTTTCGGGCGAGTGGCGTCACGGCCCGGCCGCGCGCGGCGCGCGCCGCCACAGGGTCCACACCAGCCCCCGGGCCGCCCCGAACGCGAGCGAGAACGCGACGAAGGTGCTCGCGACCAGCACGATCGTCGGCCCGGTCGGCACCCCGGCCCGGTACCGCACCCCGAGGTGGTGCGCCAGGAACGTGCCGCCGGCCCCCGACACGGCCCCGAACGCCGCAGCGAGCAGCACCATGACGCCGAGCCGGTCCGTCCACTGCCGGGCGGCGGCCGCCGGCGCGACCAGCAGCGCCGTCATGAGCACGATGCCGACCGCCTTGAGCCCGATAACCACCGCGACTACCGTGAGCGTCGTCAGCAGCAGGTCGAGGCGGCGGACCGGCAGCCCGATGCTCGCGGCGTAATCGGGGTCGAACGCAAGCACCTTGAGGTGCTTCCAGGCGAGCAGCACGACCAGGACGACGCCGGCCCCGAGGCCGCCGATCACCCACAGGTCGCCCTCGCGGAGGTTCGCGGCCTGGCCGAACAGGTAGCGGTCGAGCGGGTTCGCGCCGGCCCCGGGGGTGCTCTGGGCCTCGCGCATCAGCGCCAGCCCGAGCCCGAAGAACACCGCCAGCGTGCCCCCGAGCGCCGCGTCCTCGGGCACCCGCGACCGCCGGCCGATCACGCCCACGAGCACGAGCGCCGCCCACCCGGCGACCGCCCCGCCCAGGACCAACATGAGGGGCGACCGGCCGCCGAGGAGGAACGCGAGCGCGACCCCGGGCAGGGCCGCGTGCGACACCACGTCGCCCTGGAGGCTCTGCCGCCGCAGCACCGCGAAGCACCCGACCACGCCGGCCGCGACCCCCAGGAGGGCCGCGCCCGGGGCGACCGTCCACAGGGCCGGAACGTCGAACAGTGACAACACGCTGTCAATCATGTGGTGGGTTTGGGGGGAGTGAGTGCCCGGTGACTTCCCCTCTCCCCTTGCGGGAGAGGGTGGCCGCGCTTCGCGGCCGGGTGAGGGGTGCGAGCTACTCATCTCGGAAGGCAGTACCCCTCACCCGCTCGCAGAGCCTCGCTGCCCTCTCCCGCAAGGGGAGAGGGCGGCACCCGGCCCTCGCCGCTCGCGGTCGGTATCGCGCTGATGCCCCGTGCCTCACTTCCCGGCCAGTTCCTCGAACGTCTTGTTCAGGATCGGGTACTTCCGCCAGTCCTTGTAATCGTAGTGCCACCACTCCTCTTCGTAGACGCTGAACCCCTCGGCCGCCATCGCCCGGAGGAGCAGGTCGCGGTGCCACCGCTGGCGGGACGTGGTGCCCGGGTAGTCCGGGAACGCGCGGTCCGTCATCTCGTCGTACCCGCTGACCATCTCGACGACCTTGCCGGTCTTCCGGTCGTACAGCCCGAGATCGACGGCGCACCCGCGGTTGTGCCGCGACCCCTGCGACGGGTCCGCGACGAAGTTGTGCAACTTCTCGGGCGTCGCGTCCCAGAACATCTTGGTGACGTACCACGGGCGGTAGGCGTCGTACACGATCAGCCCGTAGCCGCGTTGCTTCACCGCCGCCTGCACCCGGGCGAGCGCCGCGGCCGCCGGCTTCTGCATGAACGCCTTCGCCGACGAGTAGAACGGCTTGCCGAGGAAGTTGTTGTCGGTCGCGTACCGGATGTCGAACTTCACGCCGTCGATGGTGGCGAGGTCCACGAGGTCGGGCTTGAGGAACTCGCCCTTCTCCTCGGGCGGGGTCGCGGCGAGCGCGAGCTTGCGGAGGTCGTCGAGCGGCTTGATCGGCTTGATCTGGAACGTCTCACCGCCCTCGCCGTCGATCTTGCGGCGCTCGAACACGACGCTCGCCGCGGTCACCTTGGTCGCGCGACCGGTCTTATCGCGGGTGAACACGAGCTTCTCCCCGTGGTACATCCCGCGGTCGGCCGGGAACGCGAACACGTCGTCCGACTCCTCAGTGAGCGGGTCCACTTCGGTCCACTCGATGAGCGCGTGCAGCTTGCCGTCGCGCTCGTAGACGTAGAGCGTGTTGTGGTCCCAGCCGTACTCGCCGATCAACCCGCGCCACTTCGCCGGTACCTCGGGCGGCGCGTCGGTGCGGGGCTTCTCCTTCGTGTACGCCGCCTTGCCGAGTGTGAGCGTGTCGCCTTCTGCCACGATGCGCGTGCCCCACCCCTGCACGTCATCGACCACGAGTTCCTTGCCGAGCTTGCGGAGTTGCACCACCGGCCCGCCGCGGTCCGACTGCACGAACAGCCGGCCGAAGCTCTCGGTGAGGTCGAGGTGTCGCTCGCCGCCGCGGTAGCGGCCGACGAGCGCGGCGATCTCTTGCGGCGCGAGGCGCTCGGGCGCGTCGAGCTTCGGCAGCGGCTTGCCGGCCTTCGCCGCGAGCATGAGCCGTAGCGCGTCGTCGGCGATGCGCGTGGTGACGGCGTTCGACACGTCCCGCGACGCGACCACGACGACCCCGAGCTTCTCGGCCGGGAGGAGCGCGAACTCGGTGGCGAACCCGTAGATCGCGCCGCCGTGGCCGACGCGCTTGCGGCCGTCGAGGTCGCCGACGATGAACCCCAGCCCGAAGCCGCGCTGCCCGTCCTTCGCGAACTGCGGCCGGAACATCTCGGCGATCGTCTCGGGCTTCAGGAGTTGCTTGCCGCCGACTTTGCCGCCTGCGAAGAGGCACGACTGGAACTTCGCGAGGTCGAGTACGGTCGAGTACGGTCGAGTACATGCACCCGGCCGGGGCGACACCGAGTTCGAACGCCGGGCCGGGAACTCGCGGCCGTGGTACGTCCACATGAGCGCGTCCGCGAGGTGCTTCTTGACCGCGGGCGTCGCAACGAACGAACTCGACGCCATGCCGAGCGGGTCGAGCACGCGGCGTTGAACGTGGGTCTCGAACTTCTCGCCCTGCGACTTCTGGAGCACGTAGCCGACGAGCCCGACCGCGGCGTTGGAATACTTCGTCCGCGAACCCGGGTCGTAGACCGGCGCGATCCCGTTCAGGCTCGCGACGCTCTTCTCCAGGCTCGGCTCGGTGGGGTCGAAGTAGTTGCCGACCGGCGGCTCGCGGACCAACCCCGAGCGGTGCGCCATGAGCATCCGCAGCGTGACTTCCTTCTGGCCGTCCCTGTATGCGGGCTTAAAGTCCGGGACGTACTTCGCGACCGGCGCGTCGAGGTCGAGCTTGCCGTCCTCGACGAGTTGCATCACGGCGACGTCGGTGAACAGCTTCGACACCGAGCCGACGCGGTAGACCGTCTCGGCGGTCGCCGGGGTCTTCTTCCCGCGATCCGCGAACCCGAACCCGGCGGCCCACACGACCTTTTGGTCGTCGACGAGCGCGACGCTCACCGCGGGGAGTTTCTTGTCGTCCACCTCGCGGCGAACGAGCGCTTCGAGTTCGGCGACCGCGGCCTTGTACGGCTCCGCGGCCGGCACAGCCGGCTGCGCGCACGCCGCCGGCGCGACGAACAACACTGCGACGAGGGACACGAATCGCATGACATCTCCTTCAACACCGGCCGTTCACTTGTAGTCCTTCGCCTCGATCCGCACCAGGGTGAACGGGTAGATGATCGTGGCGTACAGCGTACCGTCCCTCGCCTGCGCGAGCGCCATGTGGGCGTGCAGCGGCGTGAGCGTGCCGTCGGGGAGCTTGTGGAACCCGTGGGACCACGGTTTCGGCTTGCCGTCCTTGCCGGGGCCGAAGTCGAACCAGTCGGCGTTCTTCACCGCCAGCACGCCGTGGTCGCGGGCCTTCCTGGTCGCCGGGTCATAGCTCACGAGTTGGTGCAGGTAGCCCCTGCCGAACTTGGTCGCGTTGTCGACGCGCTCCAGCGCGTACACGAGGCCGTCGTGCCCGACGATCAGCGACCCGCGGCTGTCGTGGCCCTTCCCGTCGATGAGCTTGCCGAGGTCGGCGACCGGCACCTTCGGGCCGTCGGCCGCGAGGTCAATGCGGAACAGCGTCGGGTCCGACATGCGAATCAGGTACGCGGCCTTTGCGTCCGGCGCGAGCGCCCAGCACGGCGGCCCGAGCTTGTCGCCGGCCGCACCGACCGCCTTGCCGTCGGAGGCGAGGTCGAGCAGTTCGAGCTTGTCGGTGACCGGGTCGAACCGCGCGAGCTTGAAGTCCTTGGTGACGACGACGGCCCGGCCCTTCGCGTCGAGGAGCGTCTGGGCGTACGCCGTCAGCCGCAACTTCGGGTCCGGCTCGCGGTACTGCTTCGTCTTCAGGTCGAGGACCATCCAGTGGTGGTCCTCGCACGTCACGACGTACGCGAGCCCGGCCTTCTCGTCGGCGGTCACGTCGTTGACCCCCTCGCCCTTGAACGGGATGCCGAGGCTCTCGGTCCTCCCGATCTCGGGGTCGAACACCATGACGTAGCCGCCCGGGTAGTCGGCGGTGTCGTCCTTGCCGCGGCGGTACCCCTGCTTGCTGCCGACGTAGATCTTGCCGCTGGGGGCGACGAAGTTCCGCGTGTGGATCTTCGACTGCGCCGCGAACGTCGGCTTCTCGGGGGTCTTGAGCCCGCACACCTGGTTCACGTCCACGACGACCTTCTGCGCGCCGGTCTTCGGGTCGAACTCGATCAGGTAGGCGTTGAGCCCGTAGGCCGCGGTGCCGACGTACACCTTCCCGTTCTTCCCCTCGCACAGTGAGAAGTACCCGGACTCGTCGGTGTGCGTGTGCGGGAGAATGTGGTGTGCCGTGCCCCGCACGTACGGGAACGGGGCCTTGGGCTGCTCGGCGACGGCGAGCGACAGTGCGATCACGGAGAGGAACACGGGACGACTCCTGGGCGAGCGGGGACGTGAGCCCCGGTTGGACTCAATTCGCGAGTACCGGGGGACTCACGTCCCCCGCTCGCCCGGTAGGGTTAGCGGTCGATCAGGATCATGTCGGCGACGTCGAGCGGTATCGTGATCTGGATGCCGCCCTTGAGTTGCGTGAACTTCAGTTCGCCCCGCTCGACGCTCCGCACCTTCGCCGGGTTCTCGACGCCGCGGATCGTCACCGTCAGCGACGTGAGGGGCGCGCCGACCCAGTTCACGAGCGGCACCGCGAGCTTCGCGGGCTTGCCGTCCTTCGCGGGCGTGTCGATGCACGTCGCCTCGACCAACCCGTCGGTCGTCACCACGTGCCGGACCTCGGCCCCGCGGCGGGGGAGGAAGTCGTCGACGAGGCGGGCGAGCAGGTGCGTCGCGATGCCGGTCGGGAGGAAGTGCGCGAAGCTCTCGGGGCTCGCGCCGCGGTCCACGGGCCGCACCGGCAGTGCGTGCTTGAGGTACGCCTGCCCGGGGAGGAACCCGAACAGCACCGCCCGGCCCGCGCCGTGCTTCTTCACCACCACTGCGGGCGACCCGTCCTTGAACGTGCCGACCGCCGTGCCGTCGCCGACCGTGAGCGGCTGCTTCCACGCGATCACCGGCACGTTGTAGACGTGGCTCGGCTGGTTCACGTCCTCGCGGCCCTTCTTCGGGAGCCCGCCGAGGTTCCACTGCACCGCGTCCATCGGCTCGTACCGCGGCAGGTCGTGCTTCGGCAGGAACGGCTGGTTCTCCTTCAGCAGGTGCTTCGGGATCAGGTTCGGGTCGGTCTCGATCTTGAGGCCGGTCGCGCCGTACAGCTTCGCGGCCGCGGGGTTCTCCTTCTGGAACTCGTTGAAGAACCCGCCGCCGGCCATCGCGACCGCGGTGCCGCCCGCCTCGCACCACTTCTGCAGCGCATCGACGCACTTCGAGTGGACGTGCTGCTGCGTGACGTAGATGACGGCGTAGTCCTTGGCGCGGCCGTCGATCACGTCGTCTTCGCTCAGGAAGTCGACCGGCACCTGGGCGTGCCGCAGCGCGAGGTACAGCGCCTTGCGCTCGTTGTTGTGCAGCGCGAGCGAGAAGTTGTTCACGCCGGTGACCAGCTCGTCGACGCTCGACAGCAGCAGCCCGACCTTCGCCGGCCGCATTCGGGCGTCGAGGACGTAGTCCTCGAAGATGCCGGCCTCGTGGGTGCAGCGATGAATCTGCTTCCACATCGGCAGGTCGTAACTATCAACGTAGTTCTCGGTGTTGCCGACGGCCGACGGCGTGGCGCAGAAGTAGTTCACCATCTTCGCCCCGTGCGCCACCGCGGTGTAGAAGCTCTGGCGGAACTCGCTCGGGATCTGCCCCGGCGAGTGCGGCATGACGTACATGTGGATCGGCAGGTCGTCGTACTTCGCCCCGGCCCGCAGGCCGCTCAGGAGGTAGCCGGTGACCTGCGGGCTGAAGTCGGCGATCTGCCAGGCGTAGTCCTCGGTCCACGGCATCGACAGCGCCTTCAGCTTGAACGGGCGTACGTAGTCGATCTCGGTGACGAGGAAGTTCGCGTGCGGGGAGTAGTTCGCGCCGGTGAGCACGCCCTTCGAGCGGTAGTACGCGGTGCCCTCGGCGTACCTCGTGCCGCCCTTCTCCTTGGCGGCGATCTGCGAGTAGTAGTACAGCGGGTGCTTGCGGTCGGTGGTGTACTTCACCTCCCCCTCGACCGCGACGCTGCGGGCCTTGAGCCACGCGGCGAACTCGTCGTCCTTGAGCGGGACCGCGGGGAGGTGCATCTCGTCGCCGTAGCTGACGACGGCGAGGTCGTCGAACCCGCCCTTGCGTTCCGCCTCGTGCTTCTTGATCGCGGCGAGCGACGGATCGGGCCAGTGCGCGACCAGTTCGCGCTTCTTGCCGGCGGCGTTCACCGCGGTGTTGTCGCCGAGCGCGACCGCGAGTTGCTGCGCCTCGGTGGGGAACGCCGTCAGCGCGCCGCTGAAGCTCATCAGCCCGTAGATCGGCATCCGCTTCGGCACGCTGCCGACCTTCGGGAACTTCGCGACCTCGGCGTTGAGCCAGTCGAGCGCCTCCTTCTGCGTGCGGACCTGCGGCACCCAGTACCGCTTCGCCATCGCCTTGGCGAGATCGGCGTTGGGGTAAGCGCACCCGGGAACGTCGAACGTGACAGGCGACAGCCCCGCCGGCGTGCCCTTCACGGTGACGTCCTTCACCACCTTGATGCCGCCCTTGCCGTCGGGCACGCCGAACTCCAACCGCAGGTGCAGGCCCGCGACCTTGCCCTTGTACTGTGCCTGCGGGAACCACTGCGAGTGGTACAGCGCGTCGCACACGTTCCCGAGCGGCACCCAGCTCGACGCCTCGCCGGGCTTGAGGTACTCGTCGTCGGGGACCCCGCCCTTGGGCGCTTCGACGACGGGCGCGAGTTGGTCCGGCTTCACCGCCTCGGACCGCGGCCCGGCGTACCGGTACTTGCTCGGCGTGACGACGCGGCCGGACTTCAGCACCTGCGTCGTCGGCCAGTCGCGGACGTGGATGTAGTACGGCGAGTGCTGCCCCAGATCGAACGGCGCGACGACCGGCACCACCGGCCCGAGCCCGTCGGCGGGGTTGGTGAACCGCACGAACACGTCGCCGTCCTGCACGAGCCAGCCGTCGAACTCCAGGTAGTTTGCCTTTGCCTGCGCGGCGATGCCGGCCCTGTCGTTGGTGAGGCACACGACATCGACGTGCCGGCGGGCGGCGTTCACCCGCTCCTTCCCGTTCTCGAGCTGCGCCGCCGCGACGAGCCGCAGCGTGGCCGGGCCGGCGGCGAGCTTCACGGTGCCCGGGTGCTGCCACACGATGTTGTCGGTGCCGCTCCAACTGTACCGCTCCATCGGCACCCGCTTGTGCCCGTTGAGCCCCCAGATCTTCGGGTCGCTGAGCCGCCCGCACGGGAGCGACGCGAGCACCTTGCCGCCCTGCTCGACCTCGACGGTGAACTCGCACGAGAACTGGAACGGCTGCTCGTACCGCGCCATCACGTCGTAGGTGTCCTCGTAGGGGACGTTCACGACCGTCTCGGCCACGGCCGTCTTGCCGGCGTCGAGTTGCTCGGGCGCGCCGAGGCACCCCATGCGCGACAGGAACGTGACCGCGAACGTGCTGGCGTAGTAGTTGTCGCGGTACGGCACGACCTTCCACCCCGGCGACTTCACCGCGAAGTCCTCGGTCTCGGCGATCAGGCGCACCGGGAGCTTGTCCTGGGCCGGGGCGGGCGCGGCGAGCGCGAGGAGTGCGGCGAGGGCGAGGAGCGTGCGGGGCATGAGTGGTCCCACGGGGAAGCGTGCGGGAGTCAGATGGTACTGTGGGTGCGTGCCCGACGCCAGAACCCGAGGCGTTGCTCGCGGGTTTGGGCGAACCCAGAGCGCCACCGAGGGGGTGACGTCACCCCCGCCCAGGCGCTCAGGGTTCGCCCCCGCCATTCACATACGCGCCGCGAGGTACGCG
>NZ_JBHYGG010000069.1:0-17212 GCF_051859125.1 Gemmata sp. | reverse complement strand
CCCCGTTCCTACGGGGAGAGGTCGCGACGAGGCTCTGCGAGTCGCGGGTGAGGGGCGGCCACCTGAACGAAACACCAATCGCGCGGACCCGGTCCGGCGGTTGAAAGCCATCGCGAGGCGAGTACCGATGCCCGAAGTCGTTGTGAACGGAGTGCGGCTGTTCTACCAGCAGACCGGCGAGGGGCCGGACGTGGTGCTGGTCCACGCCGTCACCAGCAACCAGGCCGTGTGGGTGTTCTCGGGGCTGCCCGACGCGATTGCGGCCGAGGGGTTCCGCGTCACCACCTACGACCTCCGCGGCCACGGCGTCAGCGAGCGGCCCCCAACGGGGTACACGTCCGCGGCGATGGCCGCTGACTTCCAGGCGCTGCACTCTGAACTGGGGTTGCAGCCGGCGCTCGTCGTCGGCCACAGCTTCGGCGGCGTCATCGGCGTCCACACGGCGCTCCTGCACCCCGAGTGCGTCGCCGGCGTCGTCCTGTCCGACTCGTTCTTCCCCGGGCTCCGGCACGTCGAGCCGAACTTCGGCCGGCCGAACGTGTGGGTCGACCTGCGGGCGACGTACCAGGAGATCGGCGTCGACCTCGGCGAGACGGTGAACTTCACGCGGTTGTTCCGCGCCACCGCCGACCTCACACCCGAGCAGGCCAAGGCGCTCGAAGCGCAGGTCGGCCCGATCGGCCGCGGGTGGCTGCGGCAGCTCCCGCTGCTGGCCGAGACGACGTGCGGCGACGAGGTGCTCGCCGAGGCCGGGCTCACCGCCGAGCGGATCGCGTCGGTCGAGCGGCCCGTGGTCGCGCTGTACGACGAGTTCTCGCCGTTCCTGGCGACGAGCGCCTGGCTGGAGGCGAACCTCCCGAACTGCACGGCCGAGATCATCCCCGAGGCGAAGCACCTGGCCGTGGTCGAGAACACCGCCGGGTTCACCGCCGCGGTGGTCCGCCACCTGAAGCACCTGACCGCCGCCCCGCACCCGGTCCCCGCGTGATGCGTCGGAGGGTGCTCGGTCGGAATCGTTTGTGGCTGGCGGGCCGCCACGGAGGGCGGCCCCTACCAGACGATTTGCGTTTGGTTTGTAGGGGCCGCCCTCCGTGGCGGCCCGCGTGAGGCGAACGACTCCACCGAGCGACGCAACCAATCATGTACTTCGTCACCTTCATCCTGAAGAACCTGACCCGGCGGCCGACGCGGACGGCGCTGACCGTCCTCGGGCTGTCCGTGTCGGTCGGCAGCATGATCGTGCTGCTCGGGATCAGCGAGAACTTCCGCGAGTCGATGCGCGACACGTTCGAGAAGCGCGGCGTCGATCTCGTCGGCGTCGCGAGCGGCGCGGCGGACCAGCTTTCGAGCGAGGTGGACGAGAGCGTCGTCGACGCGGTCCGCGGGATGCCCGAGGTCGCCGGGGTCGATGCCGCACTCGTCGACCTCAGCGAGATGACGCTCCGCGAGCCGCGGGACGAGAGCGACACGCCGCCGAGCTTGCAGGTGCTGGTCCAGGCGTGGCTCCCGGAGAACTTCGGGTACAGCGACCTCGACATCCTCTCCGGCCGCTCGCTCACGCCGGCCGACGCCGGGCAGTACCTGTGCATGGTGGGCTACAAGTTCGCGGAGAACAACGACAAGAAGGTCGGCGACACGATCGCGATCCTGCGGCACAAGTTCACCATCGTCGGCGTGTTCAAGAGCTTCAACCTGTACGAGAACGGGTGCATCATCACGAACCTGAAGGAGTACCAGGACCTGTCCGGCCGCAAGCGGAAGGTGACCGGGTTCTCGCTCCGGGTGAACAAGACGTCGCCGGACCCGGACGCCGACGTCGAGGCCGTGCGGCAGAAGATCCTCGCGCTGCGGGACGCCGAGGGCAAGCCGTACCGGGTCGCGGTCGAGCGGCCCGAGAAGTACCTGAACAACTCGGCGCACCTGCGGATCGCGAAGGCAATGGCGTGGGTCGTGTCGCTCGTCGCGCTGCTCATCGGCGTCATCAGCATGATGAACACGATGGCGATGGCGGTGCTGGAGCGGACGCAGGAGATCGGCATCCTGCGGGCCGTCGGGTGGCCCCGGGGCCGCGTGGTCCGCATGGTGCTGGGCGAGGCGATCCTGCTCGGCGTCGCGGCCGCGGTCGTCGGGGCGGTCGGTGCCGTCGTCACCACGCACCTGCTCGCGCTGTCGCCCAAGGTGAACGGGTTCATCGAGGGCGGCGTCGCCCCGTCGGTCGTCGCGCAGGGGTTCGCGATCACCGTCGCCATCGGACTGCTCGGCGGGGCGTACCCGGCGCTCCGGGCCGCCCGGCTCCTCCCCACCGAGGCCATCCGCCATGACTGACGCCGCGGCCAGCTACCTGCTCTACGCCGCCGGCGTCCGCAAGACGTACCCGGACGGCGCGGTCACCGCGCTCAACGGCGTCACCCTCGGGGTCCGCGAGGCCGAGCACGTCGCCATCACCGGCCCGAGCGGGTGCGGCAAGTCCACGCTCCTGAACCTGCTCGGCGTGCTCGACCGGCCCGACGGCGGCGAGGTGTACTTCAAGGGCGAGCCGCTCTCGACCCGCCGCGACCTGGACCGGTTCCGCGCCCGGCAGATCGGGTTCGTGTTCCAGTCGTTCTTCCTGCTCCCGACCCTCACGGCCCGCGAGAACGTGCAGGTGCCGATGTTCGAGGGGCCGCCGCTCAGCGCCCGCGAGCGCGCGAAGAAGGCCGACGCGCTGCTCGACCTCGTCGGCATGGGGAAGCGCGCGGGGCACCGGCCGATGCAGCTCTCGGTCGGCGAGCGGCAGCGCGTCGCACTCGCCCGCGCGCTGGCGAACGACCCGGCGCTGCTTCTGGCCGACGAGCCGACCGGGAACCTCGACTCCGACAACGCGGTCCGCGTCCTCGACCTGCTGACGACGCTCCAGAAGGAACGCCGGCTCGCGCTGCTGGTCGTCACGCACAGCGACGACGTCGCGAAGCGCGCCGACCGCGTCGTGCGGATGAAGGACGGCCAGGTGATCGACCACGGCACGCCGCGGGCCACCTTACCCAGTCACGTCGCTGCGCCCCAAGTGTCACGAGCCTGAACCGCAGGGTCGGTGCCGCGGGCGGGAGTCGGTATAACCATCCCTGAAACCGATCGGGTTGAAGCGCCGGCGGCGCGGGTCTTCGCCCTCTCCCCTTGCGGGAGAGGGCAGCGAGGCTCTGCGAGCGGGTGAGGGGTGGAACCTGTTGGGATGATCACGCCTCACCCCTCACCCGGCCGCGAAGCGCGGCCACCCTCTCCCGCAAGGGGAGAGGGACAACACACCGGCACCTCTTCAGCACCACTTGGTCTGCCCCGGTTCACCCTGACGTTCGGGTCGCACGATGTTCACCCCCGTCGCGTGCTCGCAGTGCGGTAAGCCGTTCCAGGTGCAGCAGGACACCCTCGGGAAGCCGACCGTGTGCCCGTGGTGCCAGGCCACGGTGACCGCGCTGCCGGTCGGCGCGCCCGCCCCCGCCCCAATAGCCCCCGAACCGCTGTCGCTCGACGAAGCCCCCGCGACGCCGGCCCCGCCGCCCGCAACCCCGCGGAGCAAGGCGGCGCGCGTGCTGCTCGCGGGCGCGGCGGTGCTCGCGCTGGTCGCCGCGACCGGCGCGACGATCGCCGTGAAGCAGCGGAAGCACGGGCACCTCGCGGCGTACGAGTGGAAGGCGTACTCGCCGCCCGACAGGGCGTTCACCGTTGAAATGCTCGGCACGCCGGCCGCGGACCCCGACGCGCCCGCGGGTGAGACGCGGTACGTTGCCGAGGGCTGGTACTCGGGCACGAAGACGTGGGTCGGGTGGCGCGACCTCACGCAGACGCAGGTCCAACTCGCCGGCACGAAGGACAACTTCGCCCACTTCAAGGACGTGTTCGGCCCGGACCGGCTCCAGTCGCGGTTCGGCGGCGCGGTGGTGCGGGACGCGACGACGAACTTCGAGAACCCGCTGACCCGCGAGGTGCGGACCGACGCGGGCGGCGTGCGGGCGGTGGAGCGGATGCTCGTGTACCCGACCGGCCCGCGGCCCCGCGCGTACTTCGTCGGCATCGCCGGCGCCCTCGACTTCGACGACCCCGCCGTCGCGCGCCTGTTCGACTCGTTCCGCGTGTCGGAGTGACGCCGGCCGTCGCGTGCCGGCGGAATACAATCCGCCTCACCACTCCCCCCGAGACCGCCGCCCCATGCGAACGAACACCGTCAAGCGCCTGCTCCGCGAAGGGAAGCCGGCCGTCGGCACCTGGCTGTCGCTCGGCAGCGTCACCGCCGCCCGGTTCCTCGCCCGCGCCGGGTTCGACTTCCTCACCGTGGACGTCGAGCACTCCCTCGCCGGCGTCGAGACCACCACGCACATCCTGGGCGCGGTCGCCGACGCCGGGGGCGTCCCGCTGGTCCGCGTGCCGGCCGGCCGCCACGACCACATCAAGCGGGTGCTCGACAACGGCGGGTACGGCATCGTCGTCCCGATGGTCATGAGCCGCCAGGAGGCGCAGGAGGCCGTCGCCGCGTGCCTGTACCCGCCCCGCGGGAACCGCAGCGTCGGCGGCAGCGTCCACGCGCTGAACTTCGCCGCCACCCCCGCCGACTACTACGCGAAGGCCGACGACGAGATCCTCATCGTCCTCCAGTGCGAGCACATCGACGCGGTCCGCAACTTCGACGAGGTGTACTCGGTCCCCGGCGTCGACGCGGTGTTCGTCGGCCCCAACGACCTGATGGCGAGCATGCGCGACGCGGCCGGCAAGCCGCCTCAGCCCGAGACGTTCCAGCAGGCGCTCGCCGACATCCTCGCGGGGTGCAAGCGGAACAAGATCGCCGCCGGCATCCACACGTTCAGCGTCGAGGAGGCCAAGCGCCGCATCGCGGAGGGCTGGCAGTTCATCGCGATCAACAGCGAGCTGCGGTTCATGACCGACGGCGCGAAGGCGGCCGTCGACGCCCTCGGCAAGGTGAGCGGCGACGTGGCGAAGTACTGAGCCGCCCCATGTCTTTGTGGGGCGGCCGCCCGAGAAGCCCCGGGGCCCGGCGAGCGGGGTGCGTCAGCGACCGGTGGTGGGCGCTCCCCAAACCTCCGGTCGCTGACGCTCCCGGCTCGCCACAAACAGGTCCGGAACCGCTCCCCCGCGTGCGCCGGGCCGGCGGGCGGCGTCTGATGATCGGCCGGGGCTGTTTGTCCTTGCGAGCGGCGCCCGGCGGTGGCTAGCATGGGAAATTGGCACGCCGCCTGACCCCTCATCCGTCGCGCCGGCGGGTTTTTCCAATCCGTGCCCGTCCGTCCGTCGTCGTTCAGGTAGGACGCTATGGCGAAACCCGGCGTGACCCCGATCCCGTGGCCGCCCGTGGGTGCCGAGCCCGCGGTGGTGCCCCCGGCCGCTCCCGTTCACGCCAACGGGACCGGCCGCCCGGGGGACGACGCCCTCATTGCCACGTTCAACCTGTGCCGCGACGAGCTCGTCAGCACCCTCCTCTACCTCCTCGGCAACCAGGACGACGCCCAGGACGCGGCCCAGGAGGCGTTCCTCAAGTGCTGGCGGGCGCGGCAGTCGGTCCCCGACGTGCTGAACCTGCGGGCCTGGATCTTCCGCGTCGGCCTCAACGCCGCCAAGGACTACCAGCGGAGCGCCTGGAACCGCAAGTCCCGCCCCCTCCCCGAGGACGAAGTGATGATGCCCGGACGCGACGACGCCCCCGGCCGCACGATCGAGGAGCAGGAGACGCTCGACCGGCTCCGGGTCGCCATCACCCAGCTCCGCCAGGACGAGAAGGAAGTGTTCCTTCTGCGGCAGAACGGCGAGCTGACCTACGAGCAGATCGCCGAGGTCCGCAACGCCCCGGTCGGCACCGTCAAGACCCAGATGCGGACCGCCCTCATCAAGCTCCGCAAGGTGCTCAACCCCAACGGGGCGAGCGGGGAAGAGTGAGGGCCGGTCCGGGCGAGCGGGGGACGTAAGTCCCCCGGTGCGTTAAACCCACCGGGGGACTTACGTCCCCCGCTCGCCAACTCCCCCGGACTTCCCTCGGGTGGTCCAGGTGCCCCCGGATCGTAACAACCGGCCGCACGGAGCAATCTTCCTGCCGCCGAACGAAATCCGACCCGTGGTTGTCTTCGTCTCAGTTGGTGAGTGACCTCCCCCCGGCCTGCCCGGACTCGGGACCAGAGAGTGCCTTCATGTTGCGCTGTACCGAATGCCGCCCGCTGATCCTCGACCACCTCTTCGGGCTGCTCGACGCGCCCGAGGTCGCGGCGGTCGCGGCGCACCTCGCGACGTGCCCCGCCTGCGCCGCCGAGCGGACCGAGGCGGCGCGGGTCCACGGCCTCATCTCGCAGGCCGCCAAGTTCGCGTTCCCGGTGGTCCGGTTCGAAGCGCCCGACGCCGCCCGCCCGGCCCCGGCCAGGGTGCCCGGCCCCAGCCGCACGGCGACGCTCCCCGTTTCGATCATCCCGATGGCCGCCCCCGCCGCGCCGAAGAAGGGGTCGGACTCGGGCCGCTACACGAAGGCCCCCGCGGCCCGCGGCTCGTGGGCCGGCCGGCTGATCCCCTGGGCCGTTGCGGCCGCCGTGCTGCTCGCCGTTCCTGGGACCGTCGTCCCGGTGCTGGATCTGTTGAACAACGCGGAGGTCGCCCGCCGCGACGCCGCCGCCTCGACGGCCGACGCCGCCGAGGCGATGCGGGCGTTCGAGGAGCGGCACGCGAAGGTGGACCAGGAGCGGGCCGCGGCCCGGGTCGCCCTCGTCGCCGCGAAGCAGGCCCACGACGGCCTGCTGGCCAAGTGGGTCGCCGAGGAGAAGGCCGCCGCGCTCGCCCAGGACACCCGCAAGCTGACGTGGCAGGTGTTCAAGCCGGCCGCGGTCCAGCCCGGCGCGCCCAACGAGTTCCTCCTGGTCGTGGACCAGCGGGGCACCACCGCCGGGGGCCGCGTGGTCGCCGAGATCCGCGACCAGACCGACGCGGTGATCCACACCCAGGCGATCGCGCACGACCGCGCCCCGCAGCACCCCATCCGGCTCCCGGCCGACGCCTGGACCAACCTCAAGCCCGACTCCGAGCTGTTCCTCGTCGTCTCGCACGTGGACGAGCGGACCAACAAGCACACCGTGCTCCAGGACAAGGTCCGGCTCCTCGGGCCGGTGTTCGCCACCGTGCTGACGACCGACAAGCCGGCGTACTGGCCGGGCGAGACGGTCCGGTTCCGGTCCCTCACGCTCGACCGCGTCACGTTCACCCCGCCGGCCCGCGAGCAGGTGCTCCAGTACGAGTTGCGGAGCCCGGCCGGCACCGTGGTCCGGCTCCAGGGCGGCACCGACCTGGTCCGCGTCGTCGAGGGCCGGGTCGAGCCGGTCAAGGGGCCGGACGGGAACCCGGTCCGCGGGGTCGGCGCCGGCGAGTTCGCCCTGCCGTTCGACGCCCCCGAGGGCGAGTACACGCTGACCATGCGGGAGCTCCCGCACCCGTCGGGCGACCCGGCCGTGGTGCCGTTCCCGGTGTCCCGCACGATCAAGGTCGAGGGCGGGGCGCCCGAGGTGCTCAACAAGCGGATCGGGTTCGCGGCCGCGTCGTACTCCGCCGGCGACGCTGTCGAGGCGTGGGTGGACGTGCGGTTCCGTGACAAGCCGCTCGCCGGGGCGCGGGTGCTGTCCGCGGTCGCGGTCATCGACGAGCAGGTGCTGGAGCTGCCCCAGGTCGCCGCGGCCACCGACGCTAACGGGCGGGCGGCCCTGCGGTTCCCGCTCCCCGCGGCGATCGCCCGGGGCGACGCGCGGCTGAAGGTCACGGTCCTGGCCGACGCCGACGGCCGCGAGGTCGAGGAGTCGGTCGCCGCCCGCGTCCCGGTCGTCGGCCCGAACGTCACCGTCGAGTTCTTCCCCGAGGGCGGCGACCTCGTCGCCGGGGTGCCGTGCCGGGTGTACGTCCGGGCCACGACCCCGACCGGCCTGCCCGTCGAGATCGGCGGGATCGTGACCGACGGGCGGCGGACCCTGGCGACCGTCGAGACGCTCCGCAGCGACGCGGTCCGCGGGGCCAACCGCGGGCTCGGCGTCTTCCAGTACACGCCCGAACTGGGCACCCCGGTGTGGCTCAAGCTCGCGTCCCCGGCCGGGGCCTACGCCCCGCTGCTGGCACCGGCGCTCGGCCGCTACCCCACCGCCCCGGCCGCCCTCATCGGCGCGCCACTGGTCGCCGCGTCGCGGACCGGGTTCCTGCTCCCGCACCCGAAGCAGGGGGGCGTCGTGATGACGGTTCTCGACCCGGTGACCGCTCCGGGCAAGCCGATCCGCGTCCACCTGCGGTCGGTCGGCCGCGAGCGGAAGCTGGTCGTCGGGGCGTACACCCGCGGCCGCCTGGCCGACACGAAGACGGTGACCGCGTCGCCCACCCAGGTCACCGAGGTGCAACTGCTGGCCGGGACCGACCCCCGCGGCGGCGTGGTCCGGGTCACGGTGTTCGAGGAGCCGGAACCGTTCCCCGGGCAGCCCAAAGAAGACCTCAAGCCGGTCGCCGAGCGGCTCGTGTTCCGCAAGCCCGGCGAGGGGCTGAACCTGAACTTCACCACCAGCGGCCCGCGGGCCGCCGGCGCGACCGGGTTCGCCGCGAACGCCGCGATCGGGCTGAACGTGTCGGCGACCGACGAGAAGGGCCGCCCGACCGCCGCCGTGCTGTACGCGGCCGTGGTCAACTCCGCGGTCGCCTCCGGCCCGAAGGACCGGTCCCTGGCCACCCACTTCCTCATCGCCGGGGAGGTGAACACCCCCGACGCGCTGGAGTACGCCGACTTCCTGATGACCGACCACCCGCTCGCCGGCGAGTCGCTCGACCTCGTCCTCGGCACGCAGGGGTGGCGGCGGTTCGCGGAGCAGGTGCCCCAGGGGTACGCCCGCCGGCCGGTCGCCCCGACCCAGGAGCAGGCCCACCTGCTCGTGTGCAACGGGCAGTACATGACCTCGGTCGAGCCGCCCGCGTTCCGCGACCACCAGAAGATCCGCGACGCGTTCTGGCCGCGGTACGAGGGGGCCGTGCGGACCCTCGACGCCGCCAAGGCGGCCGCCGAGGCCGCCGA
Source organism: Gemmata sp. (assembly GCF_051859125.1). Lineage (NCBI taxonomy): Bacteria > Pseudomonadati > Planctomycetota > Planctomycetia > Gemmatales > Gemmataceae > Gemmata > Gemmata sp. The sequence goes on along the minus strand of NZ_JBHYGG010000069.1, from coordinate 8,157 downwards.
CGCCGACCGCAACGGGGCCGAAGGAGTGCAGCGGTTCGCGGCCGCGGCCAACGACGCCGCGAAGGCGGCCAGGGACCGGGTCGAACGGGCCGAACTGGCCGCCGTGCCGGTCGAGCGGTTCCGCGAGACCGGGTGGTTCGCCGTCGGCGGGTTCGGGCTCCTCGCGGTCATGCTCGGCGGGGCGTGCTTCGCCCGGAGCCAGGGCCGGGTGCCACTCGGCCTCGGCACCGCCGGGGCGCTCGGCCTGGTGGCGTTCCTCGTCGTCGCCCTCGGGACCGCGGACCGGACGCTCGCGGCCGGCGTCAGCACCGACGTGATGAGGATCAAGCAGGCCCGCATCCCCGACGAGGCCGGCGAGGTCGCCGCCGCACCCGCAGACGTGCCCCAGACCGACGCCGAGCCGGACACCGCGAACCTCGCCATCGGCGGCGCGCCGGGCGGCGCGGACCGGACCCCGGACCTCAAGAAGATCGGGCCGAGCGGGAGGGAAGAGCAGGGGCCGCCGGTCGGCGGGAAGGTACCCGCCGGGAAGCCCGGGGCCGGCCTGCTCGGCGGGTCCGGCGGGGGCGGCACCGCCGTGGTGCTCCCGAAGCTCGGGACCGCGACCGTTCCGCAGGCGCCGGGCGCCGGGTTCGGCGGGTACGGCGGGTTCAAGTCGCAGGGGCCGGCGAACGGCGCGACCGTTCCGGGCCTGGCCCTGGAGCCCGCCCAGCAGGGCGCGACCCGGGAGTCGGGCGCGCCGCCGGCCCCGTCGGTCACCGCGCGCCCGGCCCCCGGCGCGCCGCCGATGGCCGCGGCGGTCCCCGGCCCCGACCGCGGGGCCGACAAGGCGCTCGCGGACCGGTTCGGCTGGAAACTATTCTCCTTCGGACCGCTCCAGCGGGACGGCGCCGGGGCCGCGAAGGGGGCCGCCGGGGACGCGCTCGGTGAGGGCGGCTGGCAGCCCCGGAAGTACACCAAGCGCATCGAGATCAGCGACGCCGAGGTGCCGGCCGAGTGGGGGTACAACAAGGAACGCGCCACGGCGCTCGCCGCGCCCGACGCCGGGAACAAGGACGCCGCCCTCCGCAACCGGCAGCCCGGCCCCCGCCGCGGCGCCCCGCTGGCGAAGGCCGACGAGAAGCGGGCCGCGGCCGAATCGAAGGAGCAGGCCCGCCAGGAGGCCGACTACCAGCAGGCCGTCGAGAAGGCCAAGCAGGTCGCCGACACCCGCGCCCGCGAGTTCCAGACCCACATGCAGGACGGGCTCGCGCGGCAGTTGAAGGAGGCCGAGCAGCTCCAGAAGAGCGCCCGGCCCGACGCCAACGCGGCCGCCGCGCCCCAGGCCAACGCACTGGGCCGCGGCGGGCTCGTGGCGGTCCCGGCCCAGACCCGCGCGATCTACCGGGTCGGCGCGTCGGTCCCGACCACGCACCCGCTCGTCGTCCGCGAGTACGCCGCCCCGCGGCCCAGCCCGGCCGACGCCCCGCGCGACGGCTCCGACGAGGCCGACACGGTCCTGTGGCAGCCCGTGGTCGTGGTGCCGGGCACCGGCAAGATCACCCTCCCGGTGCAGCTCGGCTCGGCCGCCGGCGGGTACGAGGTGATCGTCGCCGGGCACACGCTCGACGGGCGGATCGGGGCGGTCCGCGGGATCATTCCGGTCGCGCCGCCCGTGCCGGGCGAGCCGGGGGGCCCGGTCCTGTCGGTTCCGCTCAAGTGACCCGCCGCGCCGGATGCCCGCGGCCCGGTTCGCCCCTTCCGACCTTCCCGACGGCCCGCCGTGCGAGTCACCTCGCCCGGCGGGCCGAATCGTTTCTGTGGGGAAACGTCCACGGAGGGTTCACATGACCGGCCGCCCCGCTCGACTACTCGCCTTCGCCTCGCCGATCCTGGTGTGCGTGTTCCTCCCGGCCCCGGGGCTGGCGCAGGACTACCCGCCGTACCCGAACCCGTACGGTGGGGCAACGGTGCTGCACGGGAAGCACCGCGACTACCTCGCGGCGGCCGGCCCGGCGTTCGGCCCCGGGCCGTACTGGGGCGGCTGGCCCTACGGCCCGACCGTCGCGCCGGGGTGGAGCTACCCCGGGCTCTACGGCGGGCCGTTCGTGGGCTACCCCGGGTACGGTTACTACGGCCCGCGGGCCGGGTCGTCGTGGTCGAACGGGCTGAGCCTGTACGGCCCGCCGGTGCCGACCTACGGCCCGATCCCCGGCGTGTTCGGCAACAACGACCTGCGGAAGCTGTGGGAGCAGGTGCCGTCGCCCGGCATCCCGTTCGGGTGGGTCGGCATCTACGCCGCGTCGCCGCGGCCGCGGTTCCCGACGGTCGGCGTGTGGCCCACGTCGGAGCGCGTCGGCACCGTCACCCCGCTGCACAACAACTTCGACGACACCAACCTGCCCAGTGACGGGCTCCCGAAGCCGCTGGCCCCGAAGCAGCCGCTCCCGCAACTGCCGCCGCCGGGTGCGGTGCCGCCGGCCCCGCCCGCCCCGGACGGGAGCCTGATCCTGTCCGTGAAGGTGCCGCAGCCGCACGCGGAGGTGTTCGTTGACGGGGTGAAGACCAATCAGACCGGCACCGACCGCGTCTTCGACTCGCCGCCGCTCGAGGGCGGGAAGGAGTTCCGGTACGAGGTGACCGCCCGCTGGACGGAGCGCGGCGCGCTCCGCGAGGAGAAGCGCACCGTCACCGGCACCGCCGGCGAGGTCGTCCGCGTCGACTTCACCCGCCCCGCGGTGGCGGGGAAGTGACGTTCAGTGAGCAGGGGTGAGCACCGCGATCTTCTCGGCCGCGCCGGTGCCCGCGGTGGCGGAGGGAGGGGGGTTCCGTCGCGCTCGGCGATCTCGACCCACTCGGCAACGATCTCGCACAACTCGCGGTACACCTCGACCTCGTCGGAGCCGTGGCAGCACGGCCCGATGACGCCGGGGCACTGACCCACGAACGCGCCGTCCTCGTCCGACCACTCGACCACCTTGATGTACCGCTCCGCACCGCTCATGATTGGGACTCCTCACTCGAATGCGGCGCATCGGTTTTCGGCTCGTCCGTTAGGAGCGCGTCGAGCGATCGCTGCGGGTTACTCAGAAAGCCGCGGGTGAGTAGGTAGTGCTCGGTGTCGGTGTATGCCACTTCGCGGACACCACTCGCGTCCAACTGGTAGATGAGCGCGTCGGGGTACGCCAGGATGATCGGCGAGTGCGTGGCGATCACGAACTGCCCGCCCCGGCGCACATACCCGTGGAGCAGCGCGAGGAACTGTAGCTGGCGCTTCGGCGACAGCGCCGCCTCGGGCTCGTCGAGCAGGTACAGCCCGTTGTCGCCGAACCGGTTCTGGAACAGCGCGAAGAACGACTCCCCGTGCGACTGCTCGTGCAGCGACACCCCGCCATAGGCTTTGATCAGGGGCTCCCCGCGGAGGCCCGACTTCTTGAACTCGCGGTCCAAGTATTCGATCTCGGTCGCGACGTTGAAATAGCTCTCGGCCCGGAGGAAGTAGCTGTCGCCGGGGTGATTGGGAGCCTTCGCAAGTCGAACGGCGTCGCCGAGTGCCGAGTGCGACGCCCGCGTCGCGAAGTTGAAGTTCCGGCTCCCGCCCTCGGGGTTGAGACCGCACTCGACCGCGACCGCTTCGAGCAGCGTGGACTTGCCCGACCCGTTCTCGCCGACCAGGAACGTCACCTTCGGGTGGAACTGGAGCCGGGTCAGCCCGCGGACGGCGGGCAAGTTGAACGGGTAGCGGTCGGCGTGCGCGATGCGGTCGCGGAGCACCTCCAGGTGCAGCAGGTACGGCCCGGGGGTGCTCTTCCGCCGTCGCGCCACGAACCGCCCTCCGGTGACCGTGCCGGGAACCCACCAGAGCCAATGTACTTCGTGGCGAGCCGGGAGCGTCAGCGACCGGAGTTTCACTCGACCACGCACCTCCGGTCGCTGACGCTCCCGGCTCGCCGTGCGGTTGGCTTCTCGACTGTCCGCGTCTGCGTCCCTCACCACTGCAGCTCCTCGTCGGGCGGCTCGGGTGAGCGGCGGAGGTGCCGCCAGCGAGTGCGGTAGCGGACCGTGAGCCACCACGCGAACGCCGCCCAGTAAGCTGCGATGAGCACGCCCATCGGCTTTCCGCCGGGTTTGTAGTCGAACATCGCGACCGACAGCCACGCGAAGAACAGCACCCCCGGCACCGCCAGTACCGCGCCCACCGCGTCCCAGCGGCGGAGGTGGGCGGGCCGCCGCGGGTCGAGCAGCCACTCGGCGCACAGCACCAGCCCGAACGCGCTCGTCGCGCCGTAGGTGAACGCGCCGAGGAGCGCCAGGACCAGGCCGGCGAGTTGCGTCCCCGGCTTCGCAGTCGGTTCCGCCACCGCACCCCTCCGACCGCGTTCCGAACACAACCCGAGAACCACGCTCCGATTAAAACTCTGCGTTTCACGGGCTCCGCGCGAACTTTTCACTTGAACCCGGTGCGGGCCGCGGTCATGCTGAACTCATCCGGCTTTCATTCTGACGTGTCAGACATACTCCGTGATGGCCCTCCGGCATTTCCTTGATGAATCGTCCGGGTTCGCCTCGCTCCGTCAGACACCCTCGTAACCCCCGTCCGCTCGGCGGACTGCCTCCAGCCATTTCCCCAGGGGAACGCTCATGGCCAAGCTTCGCGGCGACTTCACCGACATCCTGCTCAAGAAGAAGATCATCGGGCCGGACCAGCTCGACGAGGCCGAGCGCACCGCCAGCTCCCAGGGCCTGAAGATCCAGGACGTCCTGGCGAAGATGAACTACGCCACCCCCGCCGAGTGCATGGCCGCCATCGGCGAGAAGCACGGCATGGCGTTCGTCGACCTGACGGACATGGAGATCCCCAAGCACATCATCGAACTCGTCCCCGAGTCGGTGGCCCGCGAGAACATCGTCCTGCCGCTGTCACTCGAGGGCAACACGCTCAAGATCATCACCGCCGACCCCAACAACTACGAGACCGTCCAGAAGCTCCAGTTCATTCTGAACAAGGACATCGTGCCGGTCCTCGCCATCCCGGAGCAGATCCAGGAGGCCATCAACCGGAACTACGGCCAGACCGAGACCGAGTCCGTCGACTCGATGCTCGTCGAGTTCACCGACACCCAGATCGAGTTCACCCAGACCGAGTCGATGGCGAACTACGCCGGGGCCGACGACTCCGACGCGCCGGTCGTCCGGTTGTGCAACCTCGTCATTTCGGAGGCGGTGAACCTCCGGGCGTCCGACATCCACATCGAGCCGTTCTCCGACCGGGTCCGGGTCCGCTACCGGATCGACGGCGTGCTGGTCGAGCGCGACGCCGTCCCGCGGCGGCTACTCGCACCGCTGCTCTCGCGTTTGAAGATCATGGGGAGCATCGACATCTCCGAGAAGCGCCGGCCCCAGGACGGCCGAATCAAGATGACGGTCCACGGGAAGCACTTCGACCTTCGTGTGAGCCTGCTCCCGTCGGTCCACGGCCAGTCGGCGGTCATGCGGATTCTGGACCGGCAGAACATCCAGGTCAACATCCGCGACCTCGGCTTCGGCGAAGAGGACTACCTGAAGTTCCAGCAGATCATCAAGCGGCCCAACGGCATCTTCCTCGTCACGGGGCCGACCGGGTCCGGGAAGACGACGACGCTGTACGCGGCGCTCAACGAACTGAACCGCCCGGACCGGAAGATCATCACCGCCGAAGACCCGGTCGAGTACTACCTCCCCGGCATCAACCAGGTGGAGGTGAAGCACGGCATCGGGCTCGACTTCGCCCGCATCATTCGGGCGATGCTCCGCCAGGCGCCGAACATTATCCTCGTCGGCGAAATTCGCGACAAGGAGACGGCAGAAATCGCCGTGCAGGCTTCCTTGACAGGACACTTGGTTTTCAGCACGCTACACACGAACGACGCGCCCAGCGCCATCACCCGCCTCGCCGACATCGGAGTCGCCCCGTTCCTCATCGCAAGTTCGGTCATCGCGATCATGGCGCAGCGGCTGACCCGTGTGAACTGCGTGAAGTGCAAGGAGCCGTTCACCCCGACCGTGGGGGAACTGAAGAGCGCCGGCGTCTCGCCCGAACTGGCCGAGAAGGCCACGTTCATGAAGGGCCGCGGCTGTAGCCACTGTCGGCAAACGGGTTTCCGCGGCCGCCTCGGTCTCTATGAGATGATGCGCATGTCGGCGATCATCCGCGAGTTGACGTTCGCCCAGGCCCCGGCCCAGGAGATCCGCCGCAAGGCGAAGTCCGGCGGCATGCGGACCCTGCTCGATGACGGTATCCTGAAGGCGTGTAAGGGAGTTACGACGATCGAAGAGGTCCTGAGCATCTGCCACGCCGATCAGCTCATGACCGCGGAAGCGAAGGCGTAATGCTGGGAGCGGACTGAGGTCAGCCGGAGGCTGACTGTTCCGGGCGAGCGGGGGACGTAGGTCCTCCGGTGGGTTGACATTAGTGGGGACTTACGTCCCCCGCTCGCCAGATTGTGGGTGGGTTCTTCGGGGTGCCGGGCACGGACTGCGTGCCGAACTCGACACTGCACTTAACGTCCGGGGGCGGGACGCCTTCGGACTCCGACCGGGGGCGTGCCCCGGATCGGCGGGGGTGTTTCTATCTTTTTGGGGAACACACGTAGTGGCCGCATAATGCGACACCGGGATCGAGGGAGCCGTCCGGGCGGGTGACCGCCCGCACGCCCGTTTCTCCCGGTGCGTTGGACCGCGGCCACCACAACCGGTCCGCTCGTCGGCCGGCGTCGTGTCGTCCCAACCGTGGGCGAGGGCATACCGTGGCGAAGGTTTCGATGGAGAAGTTGCTGGCCACGGTCATCCAGATCAAGGCCAGCGACCTCCACATCAGCGTCGGCCAGCCGCCCGTCGTCCGCCACCAGGGGCGGCTGCGGAAGCTGGACATTGGCGGCGGCATCCTCGACCCCGACGACACCACCGGGTTGATGAAGTCCATCACCCCGGACCGGTGCCAGCAGGAGCTGCAGCAAAAGGGCGGGGCCGACTTCGCCATCGAGTACGTCGACGGGTTCCGGTTCCGCGTCGCCGTGTTCAAGCAGAAGGGCACGATCGGGATGGTGATGCGGCGCATCCCGTCCCAGTTCCTCACGTTCGAGCAGCTCCGCACCCCCGAGGCGATCCGCAACCTCATCATCCGGCCCCGCGGCCTGCTCCTGGTCACCGGCCCGACCGGCTCGGGCAAGACGACCAGCCTCGCGTCGATGATCAACTTCCTCAACGACAACTACGACAAGCACATCATCACGCTGGAAGACCCGATCGAGTACTACCACAAGCACAAGAAGTCGACGATCAACCAGCGCGAGATCGGCATCGACACGCCCGACTTCAAGGAGGGCATCCGCCGCGCCCTCCGGATGGACCCGGACTGCATCCTGGTCGGCGAAATGCGCGACCTCGAGACGATCCGGGCCGCGCTCGAAGCGGCCGAGACCGGGCACCTCGTGTTCGGCACGCTCCACACCTCGGGCGCGGCCTCGACCGTGGACCGCATCATCACCGTGTTCCCGCAGGACGAGCAGGACCAGATCCGCACGCAGCTCTCGGGCTCGCTGATCGGCGTGCTGTCGCAGGCGCTGCTCCCGAAGAAGCCCGAGGGGCTGATCGCCGCCTACGAGATGATGGTCGTCACCCCGGCCATCCGGAACCTGATCCGCGAGAACAAGACGTACCGCATCGACTCCAGCATCCAGACCGGCCGCAAGAGCGGCATGTTCCTGCTCGACGACATGCTGTTCCGGCTCTGGAAGGACGACCTGTGCGAGAAGGAAGAGGTGCTGCTGAAGTCGAGCCGGCCGACCGAACTCGCGGCCAAGATCGCGGCCGCCGAGCGCGGCGCGCTCGATGACGAGGAGGAGGGCGACGGGGAGGAGGAAGAGGAGGACGAAGACGAGGACGACGACGACTGACCCCACCGCCCGCCCGTCGCGACGGGCGGGCGACCCGCGGCCGACCTCCCGAACCTCCCCCGAACACCGGTGCCCCGATGTCCTCGATCCCGCCGAACGACAAGAACCTGCCGCCGAAGAAGCCGGCCGCCCCCGGCGCGCCCCCGGGCGCGGGGTCCGGTCCGCCGCCCAAGCCCGCCGCCGGGCCGGGCGCGCCGAAGCCCCCGGGCACCGCCCCGGCCGCCGGCGCGCCGAGGCCGGCCCC